>DHDT01000064.1:0-3565 GCA_002399505.1 Caryophanales bacterium UBA4869
TTTTTCTTCAATTCTTTTTCCTTCTGGTCAAAGATTTCGGTCAAATGGTCCTTGAGCTTAGTAAGCAAAGCGCCATAGTTTTTCTTTTCCTCGGCGGGAACCTGTCTGATTTCGGAATAGAAACCAGTCAGAGCGCTTTTCTTGCCTAGGTAGGCGCCTTTGAAGGCATTGAGAGAGGACTCGTCGACAACAGTCTTGATTTCCTCTTCCGCCTTGACGACTAAAGACTCACAGGTCTTAGAGAATTCATCGATTTGCATAAGTGATTAAACCTTCTTTCTAGGAATCGATCTTCGGAGAATCGACCGTCTCATCATCGTCTTCGTCATCCTTTGCCTTCTTCTCCTCGACTTGGAAGGAAGGAGAAGCTTTTTCTTCTACCTGAGGAGCAGTTTTTCTGTCTTCGGAAAGGAACTTCTTGAGATAATCGGGAAGAACGGAATCAGTCTTCTTCTCCTGCATCTCCTTGATGACTTTGCTCTTCTCTTCTTTCTTCTCATCATCAGGGCCTGAGGAAGTACGTTTCATGATGACTGGCTGATTGAGGATTGTCTCCTCTTTGCTAAAGCCCGTAGCAATTATAGCGATTTTGAGTTTATTATGGAAACTATTGTCTTTCTGAACACCGAAGATGATGTTGACATCGTTGTCCTGATTGCCGCCCGCCGCTTCGGTGATGTAATTGATGGCGTACTGAACATCATCCAAAGTGGTGTCATCGCCGGCCGTGATATTGATAAGCATGGAGTGAGAGCCCTTGATGGAGGCTTCAAGAAGAGGGGAATTGATGGCGCTGTTAGCAGCCTGGATGGCTTTGTCATTGCCTTCGCCGTATCCGATGCCAATTAGAGAGATGCCCCGGCCTTCCAAAGTTGATTTGACATCGGCGAAATCAAGATTGATGACGCCGTGAACCAAGATCAGGTCAGTCACGGTCTTGACGGAACTGGCCAAGATTTCGTCGCTGGCTCCAAAGGCGTCTCCGATAGACATCGAGCCGTTATTGAACATCAGTTTGTCGTTGGAGACAACGATGAGAGCGTCGACGTTCTTCTTCAGTTCGTTGATGCCTTCTAGAGCATTAGTCAGACGGACTTTCCCTTCGAAAGTGAAAGGACGGGTGACAATGCCAAGAACCAGACAGCCGGCGTCTTTGGCAGCCTTGGCGACAACCGGTGCGGCACCTGTTCCAGTACCGCCGCCTTCACCGCAGGCGACAAAGATCATATCGGCATTCTTGACGATTCTCTGAATGTCATCGAGAGAATCAACAGCGGCCTTCTTGCCCATCTCCGGGTTTCCCCCAGCACCCAGACCCTTAGTGATGTTTCTTCCTAAGACAAGCTTGTTGTCGCAGGGAGAATTCGCCAAAGCCTGACTGTCGGTGTTCATGACCCAATAATCGATGACATCTTCTTTGTCATGGATCATTTGGTTGACAGCATTGCTGCCGCCGCCTCCGACACCGATTACCTTGATTTTGGCATTGGTCTGAAGACCTTCTTCGTCAAACACGGGATTCATTTCATCCATAGTGATTAATCTCCTTTAGTTGCGGCCGATATGGCTGTTTCGCATCTGCTCGTTTTCAATTTTCTTCCGGGCCAGGGCAACTTCGCCTGAATAGGGGAGAGAAGAAATTCTGATGGCTCCCAGACAATTGAGAAAAGTTTTGCTTCTGGCACCTATCACCTTGCTGTTGAAGTAGAGAACAGGACGTTTCAATTCATAGGAGAGGTATTTGTCAAGGTGAAGGATATCACCACCCGGCCCGTAGATGACTAGAGGCACAGTGTCGTTCAGTTCTAGTTTCCGGATGTACTCGCTAAGGGAATCCCTGATGTCAGAGAGACCTTCCTTCAATGCGCCAGAGATACGCTCGAGAGTCAGACCTTCGGAAGTCTTGAATTCGAATCCCGGATTGGCATCTAAGCCATAAGTCGTAATGAGTTCGCGGATGCGGTCTTCTTTGAGAGATAAGACCTGACTGGCTTTGGAAACGAGGGAATTGAGAGAATAAGAAAGAACGAAGGAATCTTTGAGTCTCTTTTCTCTGACGAAAGAGAGATAGGAAAAATCTTTTTCCAGGTCCAGAGAAATAAAATCATCCGGGCAGTTACTGGCTTTCATAAAGGAAACAGCGCCCATCGTGGAGCAAAGAACGATATAGGGAGAGCATTGAAGATCCTTGAGGATCGACATATAGTGGTCAAAACTGTCTTTGGATATCATCTGGGCATCAGCACGGACTGTCAATTGATCGCTGGCCTTTCCGATAGGGAACTGAGTATAAGTCATCTTGCTGTCATCGAGGAAGAGATAGGGATCGTCGTAGATGATCTGTTTCCCTTCTTCTTTGACTTCCTTGTTGATGATATTGATGCAGTTGATAAAATCAGTCTGAGTGATTCTTGAGGAAGTGTCGATGGTAGTTGAATGTCCTTCTTCCTCAACGCTTTTGAAATCGACAGGAGGAAGCAGGGCGATAAAGGCCCCGGTTTCCTTCGTACCCTGGTTTTTGGCGGTATTGATAAGAATCGCCAGACTCTGTTCCGCTTCTTTCTTGTCGATGAAACCCTTGTTGTCCAAAGGAAGAGGTTCTCCCTCCAGAGAAGAAGTCACATAGACTTTTCCGTGGAAAGAATAACCGCTAACTAAGCGGATACCCGAGGAGGCAAATTCAATTACTGTTACAAGATTCTGCATAATTTCTTTCCTTTCATTTAGGAATGACGATAGCGCCTGTGCTGTTATTGAAGCCTACCTGATAGGCGTCAACTTTTTCTTCAGCATCGGGATAAACAAGTTCAGTTTTGGAAAGCTTGCCTTCTTTGGCGGCTTTTTCCATCGCCGGCAGAAGATTTTCAGTGAATCTCTTAGGTGAGGAGAAGAAGGAATATACCCATTCATAGAGAAGGTTGTCAAAAACGAAGTTCATGTTGTTCTTCTCATCTTCAATCCACAAAGACAGGACATTGCTCCAGCGGGTGTCGCCGTTTTTATTCCGGTATTCGAGGGCCTTGATATAGTCAAGCATTGCCGGGGAAATGCCTTTTAAGGGCAAGATAGCTTCTGCGGGTGTCGAAGAATCAACAGTCAGAGACTCGGGAAGAAAGATCTCGGGAACAGCGCCTTTTTCAGCTTCATTCCTGATGCTGTCACTGATTCGGGTCTTGGATTCATCACTGAGACAGGAATTAGTTTGAACAGCTTCAATAAGCTCATCGCTTTTGATTCCGGAAGAACAATAGACGACGTCATTTAAAACGCCGGAAGGATAATTCTCGATGACAGTGGCTGAGGCCGAGAAAGGATTGACATTGAAGTCGGCATTTAGAAGTATCGAAGAAGAATTCTTCTTGGTGCTGTCTGTCAGTGACTGGCTGTCGATAAAAAGAAGAGAAGAGCTTTCGGAGCACTTGGAAAAGGCGATGATGTCGTTAGTCTTCAGATTATAAAGTCCTGAGCAGGTGAGGGAGGAAAAGCGAAAAGAGGAAATAGTGAAATACAGAATTATGAAAACTGACAAAATCAAAAGGAGGCTGGAGAAAACGACTTTTTTAGT
>DHDT01000064.1:3668-4401 GCA_002399505.1 Caryophanales bacterium UBA4869
GAGAAAACGACTTTTTTAGTCAGCCAGGCTTTTTTTCTTTTTCGGATATCTTCGTCGATATTCTGATAGTAAAGAGGACTATTGTCGACTTGATTGTTTTGAGTCTCCACCTGACTTCCTCCCATGCCTATTATTTTATATTAAATAGCCAGAGACTTAAAGAGAAACGGGTTTTTTAGCCTCGATTTTCAATCAAGTGCCGACTACTGAATGCCCAAAAGGAAAAATACCTGATAAACAGATAGGTCTTTCTTTCGCATTCTTTGAAATCCCGGTAGATCATGTCGTCGATATACAATATCTTCTTTCCCGGTATTTTGCAGTATAGGGCAAAGAGATAATAACCCTCGGGTATATCGATATCCGGTGCTGTCAGAATATATCCGAATATCGGAACTGGCAATTCATAGGTCTGATAAGAAGAAATCGTCCTCTTCTCAAAGAAATCCCTGATATCGGAATCGATGTTGAATAAGGCCTTGGTTTTCTGCGAGTCATAATATTCCCGGTCGGTCATAAGCGCCTCCTTTTTGTGCATTCTATAACAAAAAGGACGGCTTTTTTACCATTTTGAAGAAAAGAGACTAACTGGGGATTAATCGGGGAAAAAAATCAGTCTGATTCAGGAATGACCTTATCGGCCAAGAGACTGTAAGTGATTTTGCCGTTGTAGATTTCTTTCTTGAAAGTGCCTTCAAGGACGAGATAGGAACAGGGTTTGGAGAGGAATTCC
>DHDT01000064.1:4504-10711 GCA_002399505.1 Caryophanales bacterium UBA4869
CTTTGGAGAGGAATTCCTCCGCTGACCCAAAATAGACGGCTTTGGAAAGACGATCATTGGAATAGACAAAAAACGCGTTGCCGTTTCTGGAGGGTACAATGTCTTTCTTATCGACAGAAAGAGAGAAAGAAGGAGCTGGGAATCCCTCTCCGAAAGGAAAGAAGCTTTCATAGATGAGATAGTTTTCAGGATTCAGGTCATCGAGGGTGATGGCGATAGAGTCTTTCTTTTGAAAAGAAGTCTTCTCCAGGCTCTGTTTTTCGCATTCCGTAAGAAACAGAGTCGCCACTTGGAAGAAGTCTTTTTTCTTTATTCTCAGTCCCGCGGCTTTTTCATGTCCGCCGCAGCTTAAAAAGTAGCGGGAATTAGCAGTCAAAAACGAATCGACGTGATAAGGGTCAGGTGCTCTCAGAGACCCGGAAAGGATATCAGGATTGTCTTCTTCAGGAGCAAAGACGGCAATCGGCTTGTTGTCCTGACGCATGATCTTATTGGCAAAGAGACCGGAAAGGCCCGGATAGGAGTCGGTCTTGATGACAAGACCATGTTCGCTTTGAAGGGTGTTCTTCTCTTCAAAGGCAAAACCTTTGACGATGTCTTTTCTTTTCTGATTGGTATCTCTGATAAAAGACCCGAATTTTTCAATGTCTTTGTCTTTATCGGAAAGCAGGAAACGGCAGACGTTATTTGTCGCCAGGGAATCTTTGCAGATACGTCCAGGGGAATTCAAAGCCGGTATCAGAGTGAAAGAGAGATCCTCATAGCTATAAGGGCCCTCTCCGAGAAGATAGACGAGATTCTCAAATTTCTTTTCGTTGATGAAAGATAGGGCGATCTTGGCTAATTCAAGGTTGTTTTCTAAAAGCGGCATGACATCGGAGAAAACGGCGATGCCGGCTAAGGTGGCAAGATAGGGATCGTCTACATGGAGCAAAGCCGAACTGACGAAGAAAGAAAGAGAGGCAGCCGAGCAGTTATAGTCGATAAAACCCGAGAGTGACTGATGGAAGATATAATCGGCATCAGGAAGAGCCGTTTGATTTTCGTGGTGATCGATGATGACGACATCCATCCCTAACTTACGGGCTTCACTGACGGCTTCAAAGGCCGTTATGCCGTTATCGAGAGTGATGATGAGCTGATAGCCTTTTTCATGGAATTCACGGACTCTATCGATAGAAAGACCATAGCCTTCCTTATATCTTGAGGGAATGAAGAAACCGTTTTTCAATCCTCTTTTACGCAAAGCCAGAGTCAGAATGGCAGTCGAAGTGAGACCATCGACATCATAGTCGCCGTAAATGACAGTCTTCTCGCCTGAGGAGATTGCCTTCTCTAAACGGGCGACTGTCTTTTTAAACGAAGGAAGATCATCAGGTCTCTTCAGATTGACAAAAGACCCCGGTGCCTTTCGGGCACTGAGGTCTTTGACATTCAGGTGATAATATTCCAATAATTCAGTTAGAAATGAAGACATGATTAACGATGAATGAATTCGTTGAGACCAACGATGACAGTTTCATGAGGACTGTCTTCATCAACATAGACAACGCCGTTCTTATCGGCTTTTCTTTCCTTTTCGTCAGGATGTCTCTTCTTGTGCCAAGCGGCAAAGAAACCGGTGATTTTCTTGAAGCTGATATGAGAGGCGAAGAAATGATAAGTCGGAACGGTGAAGAAATAATTGAGAACCAAATTGAGAACAGCGAGAACTATGAGACAGAGAGAAGTGGGAAGCAAAGCGGTGTTGATGGCCAACAAAGAAAGGGAGAGGATAGCGGTGAAGAGGGTTGGCAAAGTGATGATGACCATATTTCTAGTGGCAGTCTGATTGGCGATTTCAGCTCTTTCAGCATAAGTTGCAGTCTTCTTGAGACCGCGCTCTTTAAGCGTCTGTTTGTTTCCGGCAAGCAGGGGAACGATGAGGAAGGAAGCGATGAGGACGGCGGCCAAGATACCGAAAGCCGTATAAGCGTTATAAGGGACTCGGGTAGCGGACAATAAGCCGACAGCGAGACCTGATAAGACAGTTGTCGAGGCAAGACCGGCCAAAGAGAGGGAGATGCCGTAACGGACAAAGACATAAAGCATAGCGAAGACACCCAATAGGAAGACGACGAGGAGGAAGTTGTTGGTATCGTGGGCGACATTGGTCGGCAAAGCGGCATAGCAGCCCATGCTAAGGGTATCGTCTTCATAATGAGAATCAGAACCAGGGGCAACGAAGGTATCATCGACGGTGAATTCACCAGAGACGATGGCATCCTGAATCAAAGTGACAGGAGTATCGGAGCCATTAGAGAGAGTCAGCTTGTTCAAGTTTCTGTCGACAGTCACGGAGAAGCAGTTGATGAAGTAGACATCGCCTTCTTCGTCTTTCTTCTCGATGGAGTTTAAGAAAGCCGAATCTTCGTCATAGGCGAAGCTGTAGGCGGCATTTTCAGGAGTGGATCCTGAAGGATAGGCGGTATAAGTCGGATTGGATTCTTTGCCGATAGTCTTGATGTAATCAAGATAATAGGCCTTGGTAGATAAGGCGTTATAAGCCTGGATATTAGTGTTGAACTGAATAGTCAAAGTATAGGATTCCTGATAGTTTCCGCCGTTGTTGAAGATGGAATAGCCGTTTCCGCCGACAGCATTGGTGACAGGGATGGTGACGGCAAGAAGGATAGCGGTGAAAGCCAGAATGAAGAAAGGAGTCTTGTTCTTTTTGCTCTTCTTGTCTTCCGAGCAGAAACTGACAGTCTTAGGTTCCTTATAATCCTTTTTGCTGAAGGCAAAGAAGGGAAGACCAGGTTTAGCATCCTTAGTCAGCCAGTAAATCATCCATTTATCAGTGTATTGGGTAAGCAGGAAGGCGATGATGGCGCCGATAACGACGACACCGAAGAAGATACGGAACTGTCCCTGAGCGCATAAGAAGGAGAAGAGCGAGGCAAAGAGAGCGACTAAGGAAGCATCGAGGTTTCCAAAGAAAGCCTTGTGATAGCCTTCACGATTAGCTTTTTCGATTTCGCGGTCTTTCTTCAGTTCCTGTTTGACGTGTTCGAAGTAGTTGACCGATATGAATCCCGATAGGGCAATGACGACAAACATGCCGACGATCGAACCGACTGAGAACTCAAATCCCATCAGTGAGAAGAAGAGGAAGGTAAGGAAGACAGTGCCGACCATGGAGACAGCACCGGTGATACCGGCCAGACCATAGAAGGCGATGAGGAGAATGCAGATGACGAGAAGTGCGATACCGACTGAAAGATAGACATTGTTGATGCCGGCAAAGCCAAAGGAGGCAGGAAGAGTGTTTTCATATAAATAAGTGCACTCAAATCCATAATCATCAGCATTGAGCATATTGACAAAAGCACGGGCAGAAGAGATGTCAAAGGCATTTCCGGACATATCGGAAGTGATGGAAAGAGTCTTGTTTTCAGTGGAATAGTTGTCAGTGCTGAGTTTGGCGATAACCTTGTCCTTGACGGCCTGCTGAACGACAGTCTCATCTTTTCCGAAAGCCTTGGCATAGGTATCATCGCTGCTCTTGTTCACCCAGAGATATAAAGTCTTGGCATCGTCATTGGCAGTGGTTTCGCCGTTTTCGTCGGTTCCAGTAGAAGGAGAAGCCTCTTCGGCCTTCTTTTTCATGGAATCGAAATCGGTGGAATCTTTGATGTTGAGAGTAGGATAAGGAGTAGTTCCGTTATAGGTAACCTCAGCGAGGTTGTCATTGTCGAAGAACTGACTGGCGGAAGCATACATGCATTCGTCATTGATAGTGCAGACAGAAAGGGTTCCCGTCTTGGAAACGACTTCTTTGACATTGGAAAGTTCCTTGTCGGAAAGAGGAGAGAAGGCGATTCTGAGCTGATAGCCGATGTTGTTCTCGCCCTTGACTACTTGGACATTGGTGTTTCTGACACCTGCGGTGTCGAGACGCTCCATGACCTTGCCTTCGATATCGATGTTGGTTAGATCTTCAGCGGTGAGATCAGGATAATTCTTCTCAGGGAAAAGAGTCGCATCTCTCTTAGTGAGAGAATAGACAATCTGGGTTCCGCTTCCGAATTCCATGGCATCTACTTTGTTCTCTAAAACAGACTGAGTATTGAAGATGAGAGCTCCGATGACCGTAATAAGCATTATCAGGTACGCAGTAAAGCGACGCATTGGCATTTCCTCCTTGGTTGAACAAACGCACACAAAGACTTATAGGATAATTTATATACTGAAATAATGTAGCAAAATCGCAAGTGTTTTTCAATGAATAAGTGTATTTATATTTACATATTTATCTTTCTCTGTCCTTATTAACCTAAGTTATGAAGAAAGCGAATGGTTTTCAGAGTTTTTTATTCCGCTCCGTCATCGATTTTGTCAGGAAGAGGGATATGGAGGTGCAAGTAGGCTTTCCTTGTGACTACTCTTCCTTTGGGTGTCCTATTGATAAGACCGATCTGGACCAGATACGGTTCATAGACATCGCTGATGTTTTCAACGCTTTCTCCGATAGCGGAGGCGATTGAGGAAAGTCCGACCGGTTTTCCGTTATAGCGATAGATGAGACATTTGAGAAGCTGACGGTCAGTCTCATCGAGTCCAAGTTCATCGATAGAGAGGAATTCCATAGCTTTCATCGTGCTTTCCATGTCGATGATGCTCTTGTTCTCAAAGGTGGCATAGTCACGGACACGGCGGAAGAGGCGGTTGGCGATTCTGGGTGTTCCCCTTCCTCTCAGGGCCACCTGATAGGCGGCATCTAAGGAAATAGGGAAATGGAGAGCCAAAGAGGTGCGTTCCACAATCTTCAACAGTTCCTCAGGAGAATAGTAGTTGAGACGCATGAGGATGCCAAAGCGGTCTCGTAAGGGAGCGGAGAGGTTTCCCGGGTCGGTGGTGGCACCAACCAGGGTGAAGGGAACCAAAGGCAAAGAAAGAGTGCGGGCTTCCGCTCCCTTTCCGACGATGATCTGGAGCGAAAAATCTTCCATTGCGCTGTAGAGGACTTCCTGGACGACGGTCGGCATTCGATGAATCTCATCAATAAATAGGACATCGCCGGGATTCAAAGAAGACAGAATTGCCGCCAGGTCACCAGTTCTGACTAAAGATGATCCGTTAGTTATCTTGATATTGCTTTCCAATTCATTAGCGATGACATTGGCAAGAGTGGTCTTGCCTAATCCAGGAGGCCCGAAAAAAAGGACATGATCGAGACTTTCCTGTCTTTTCCTGGCCGCTTGAATGAAGATGGAGAGTTCCTTCTTCAGATCATCCTGGCCGATATAATCAGCGAGAGTCTTCGGGCGCAAGGAAATATCAAGCTCATCGCTTTTCTCTTCCAGCTCATCTGCTACCATGCCCGCTTTTCTGACATTGGAAAAATCGGTGCTGTCGTTCATCGAGTATTCAGTATCCTCAAAGCCGTAGTCATGTATTCTTCAACCGATAGACCAGTCTTAGATATTCCGTTCAGGGCCTGTCGTATCTCATTGTCCTTGAAGCCCAGATTTTTCAGTCCGTCATAGGCCAAATCGAGGTTCTTGTCTCCAAAGCGGGTATTGAGGTCGATATTGGTGAGTTTGCCTTTCAGGTCGAGAATTATCTGGCTGGCATTCTTCTTTCCGATACCGGGAAGGCGAACCAGGAAGTTTTCATCGGAATTGTTGATGGCATCAGAAAGACGTCCGACTGAAGTCTGAGAGAGGGCATTGATGGCAGTCTTAGGACCGATTCCCTTGACGGAAGTCAGTTTGCCGTAGAGGATCTTCTCCTCCAGAGTCTTGAAACCGATAAAAAACTGATCGTCTTCGTGGCTATAATAACTGACATAGACAAACATATTTTCGCCGATTTCGTATTCGTCAGGATGTGAAACAAGACAATCGTAGCCGACGCCGTGGCATTCGACGACGATGCTGTCTTTGGTATGCATCGTTATCAGGCCGTGCAGGTAATAATACATCTTCGATCTCCTTTCACATACTATTAGTCCAGTTCTTAGATTTTACACTAAAAAACTGAATTATTCGTAGAAATCGAATTCGAAGTCATCGAGAACAACAGTGTCGCCAGTCTTGACTCCGGCGTCTTTCAGTCTATCATCGATGCCAATGCTGTCCAAATAGGCCAGAAGTCGGTCGATTCCCTCATCGGTTTTCAAGTTGATCAGTTTCTTGGTTCTGACAACACGGTCGCCGATGATTT
>DHDT01000064.1:10841-13281 GCA_002399505.1 Caryophanales bacterium UBA4869
ACGTCCCCGGTCGAGAGTCTTGGCCGAATAGACGACCTCTTCGGAATCCATGAGGGACTTCTCCATCTTGTCGTCCTTCTTGCTCTCATTGACGAGAGAATATAGTTTTCTGACTAAAGACTTAAGTCCTTTTTCATCCTTGCAGGAGATTTCGAAAATCGGGAACCGGTCCTGATACTTTTTCTTAAAAGCATCTACGCTTTCCTGGTTTTCGACCATATCCATCTTGTTTAAGGCTATTACCATCGGCAGAGAAGAAAGAGTATCCTTGTAGGTGAATAATTCCTTGTTGATATCATTGAAGGATTCTTCGATGTCACGGTCGGAGGAGGCATCGATGACGTGAAGCAGAACACGGCATCTTTCGATGTGTCTCAAGAAGGTGAATCCGAGTCCTTTTCCATTGCTGGCTCCCTCGATGAGTCCGGGGATATCAGCGATGACGAAGCTCTTATCAGCATCTAAAAAACAGACACCGAGCTGAGGCTCCAAGGTCGTGAAGGGATAATCGGCGATTTCAGGATGAGCGCGGGTGACTTTGGAAAGGAAGGTCGATTTTCCGACGTTAGGAAAGCCAACCAGTCCGACATCAGCCAAAAGCTTGAGCTCGAAATAGAAGATCTTCTCAACGCCCGGCATACCGTTTTCGGCGATATTGGGTGTTCTCTTAGTCGAACTCTTGAAACAGGCATTGCCACGTCCGCCACGTCCGCCTTTGACAGCCAGGTAGCGTTCTCTGTTATGGTAAAGATCGGCTAAGATATGTCCGTTTTCATCCTCGATTACAGTGCCGACTGGTACTTTGAGGACAACATCGGGGG
Source organism: Caryophanales bacterium UBA4869 (assembly GCA_002399505.1). GTDB lineage: Bacteria > Bacillota_I > Bacilli_A > RFN20 > CAG-288 > Enterosoma. The sequence continues at coordinate 11,663 of DHDT01000064.1, forward strand.
CATCTTTGCCGTAACAGAGCTTAGTAAAGCCGTTCTCGCCGTCCATCGCCCGGATGGTCTTTCCAAAGCGGTACTCAGTGAGAGAATTGATTCCTTCGTCAGTTTCGATAAATATAGATCCGCCCTTGCCGCCGTTTCCGCCGTAAGGACCGCCTGCTTCCACAGATTTTTCTCTTCTGAAGGCAATGGCGCCATTTCCGCCTTTGCCGCTTGCGAGAGTCACTTTTACTTTGTCATTCATTTTTAATGCCTCCGAATATAAATAAAAGGCTTCGGTATTGCCCGAAGCCTTGCTAAGCGAACTTCTGTCTATTTACTTGCCAGATACTTCAGGCTTGATAGCGTAGACGGAGACCTTCTGGCGATGACGGTCAAGACGTTCATACTTGACGAAACCATCGATGAGAGCGAAGAGGGAATCATCACCGGCACGCTTGACATTATTGCCAGCATGGATCTTCGTGCCTCTCTGACGATAGATAATAGAGCCAGAATGGCAATACTGTCCATCATAGAGTTTGCAACCGAGACGCTGAGAATTTGAATCACGACCGTTCTTAGTGGAAGTGACACCTTTATGGGAGGCGAATAGCTGGATATCAAGAACAAAATTCAGTTTCATTTTTTACCTTCTTTCCTAGAGACTTTCTTCGTGTTTGCCACCTTTTCCTTTTCAGGAGGAAGAATGGTAACTTTTACCTTATCCGGATAAGACTGCTGAATAGTCAGGAACGCGATAACCAGGTTCTCTAAGACCTCATCATCGTGTCTAGTTATCTTCATAGAGTCGATAACTTCAACCTTACCGAAACCGGATCGCATGTCAATCTTGAATTTCTTTGGTTTGGAGAGAGCGTTCAGAGAACCGACGAAGCAGGCAGAGACTCCGGCACATACGACATCGAAGCCGTAAAGACCTTCGCCATGACCTTCTATATCGATAGACTGAATCTTCTTTCGAGCCCTCTTATTGACCAAAATACTGATCATAATTTACTCTACAGATTGATAGCTTCGATGGAACAAGCAGTATAGGGCTGTCTGTGTCCACGCTGAACACGAAGATTTGACTTGGCTTTGTAGCGAAGTACACGGATCTTGGGTTCACGGCCGATCTTGACGATCTTGGCCAAGACTTTGGCGCCTTTGACAAACGGCTGACCGATAACAGTCTTGTCGCCTTCTACGTAGAGAACCTTATCGAAAGTGATTTCGTCTCCGACCTCACCTTTGATCTTCTCAGTGTAGATAGTCTGACCGACTTCGGCCTTAACCTGTTTGCCACCTGTCATAATGATAGCGTACATGAGTTTGCCTCCTTTCAAATGTAACTAATACTCGCTATTGCGGTCCCGATTAAGGAGTTAGATACCGCTTCTAGGCGGTTGTAGGCTTATGGAGGCCATACAACGAGAAAAATTATACACTAAGTAGGTTGCAATATCAACAATTAATACACTTCTTTCTGAATAAAAACACCAGATCAGAATAGTTTTCGAAAAGAGAATGCCACAGTCAGCTCCTAAACAATTATATAAAGAATTTTAGTGATAATTTAGTACTTTTTTCATCAAAAAAGTCATGCATCTCGCATGACTTGCTTTTTCACAAAAAAAGCG
>DHDT01000079.1:0-16174 GCA_002399505.1 Caryophanales bacterium UBA4869
CCCTTATTGCCGTTTGAGTTGAAGGCATAAAAGGAGATTGAGGCACGACCATAAACTCCAGAATAGACTTCACTTCTCTCAATGATTGGATTGAGGGCTGCATCGACGATTCCAGGAGCGGTCAAAGAATTTGCATTTACAAAATAGCAATCTGCATAAGCCTTATCATCTGGACGCTCGACGTCGCCGTCACGAAGAGGGGTTTTCAAAATCTCAAAAGCAGGTACAGATTTTCCGCTTCCCTTAAGCTTTGATTCACCTTCGACATAAGCGGCTTTGATCGCTGCCTTGATCTTGGCGACAGTCTTCACATCACTCTTAGGAATGATAAGCGAGACTGAGAATTTAGGAGTGCCATCGCCGATTGCTTTGGCTTCCCACACATTTGCATAGCTCCATCTGGTGTCTTTGCCAGTGATGACCTTTGCACTATTAACTACTTTTTCATTGTTTGACATATTAATTTTCCTCCATATTGTCAGTTTTGAAATCTGCTGCTGCAGTACTGAATTCAGGTCTTTTATCGCTTTCCTGAACAAGCGTTGGCTTGCCTTGAGGCTTAACCACAAACCTATCTAACAGCTCTATGAACTTGGACTTGCCGATACGCTTCTGCATCTCGGTGATGCTCAAGAGCTTCTTATCAAATGGATCGAATCCAGCGTCTTCGACGGTCTTTGCCACTTCTGACTCATTTGAGTACTTACGAATGGACCTTCCTTCGACCACTTTGTATCCGTTCCACTTCTTGCCCTTCAATGCTTCATCTAAGGCATAGGCTTTCACTTCTTCGGCCCATGAAGTGAGCTCATCGACCTTGCCTAGCACTTCCTCCACTTCCTCATCGGTAAGCAAAGGCGGATCAGCAAAGTCTTTTGAAGCTAGCTTTAGGTTTGAATTGGCTCTTTCTCTGCATGTGGCTCTAGCCTTACAAAATTGGCACCACGCGCCACAGTGAAATTCACCGATTCCTTTGAATGCATCTACTGCTTTAGGCTTAACTATCTCATTTGCCCACTTGTATAAGTCATCTTTCTTCATGGCGAAGGTTGAGACATTGCCGAGTCGAGGCTGATAGATGGTCATCGAGACTTCCTTGATGTCATATAGGGAGTCGAAGATCTCAAGAGCACCTAAGGCATAAAGCTTCATCTGAGGGTTCTCTTTGGCATCGACTGATACACCTTTTCCATATTTGTAATCAATTATGTATAAGGTCCCGTCCGATGCTATTAAAGCGTCCCCTGTGCCAAATGACTCCGGCACGTATTTTCCCAAATCGAGATACTGCTCTACCAGAACCAGAGGATCTTTGCATTTTGTTTTTGCTTCTTCATAAAGTTCGAGAATGAACGAAACATAATCATCTGCGCAATCTTCCATTTCCTTCGAGTAATACTCGAGCTTGGGCGAGACATCTGGAACTGATAAGCCTACCGCCTTTCTAAGCTTGTACTCACAAAGTGCGTGGGCATCAGTTCCTTCTGCCGCAAATGTTGACTCAGTATCTTCTATTGATTCAGTTAAGCGGGCTGACGGCGTGCATGATAGCCACCTCTTGGCGCTTGATGGTCCAAGCAAAGCGTGACTACTTGCCGACATCGGTGATCGCCTCGGCATCATGAAGCAAGTCTTCGTATTTTTCTGGATCAACCAACGATAGCTTTTCGGCTCCGTACTTCTTAAGAAGTTCTTTGATTTCCGCCGTATGTCCATTTCTGGACTTTTCAGCTAAAACCTTGCGGACTTCCTCTAAGGTCAAGAGCTGCTTGCGTTCCTCTTCGGCTTTGTCGTGAGCCAATTCCTCGTCACGGTAGTTGTTCCAGTCTTCCTCTTCCGAGGCAAACGAAGCCTTGAATCTTGTGGCTGATTTCTTGATTGCGTCAGCCGCTTCGATGATCTCGTCGAGAGAACTACTTAGTTCTTTGATTTTTGACATGATCTCTCACCTCCATTTTTTCTTCTGTAAGGTCGTCTGCAATCAATTGCTTGGCAGCCTTTTTTGAAGCGATGCTAATCAAGAACAACAATTCAATTAATGAATCATGATTCATCGCTCCGCACGAACGACATCTTTCTTCCATTTCTAATCCTCCAATCTGAAGGTTTTTTCCACCCTTCAAGAGTTAAAGAACAGCGAGAAAGAAAGTGAGTAGACTTAGATGAAATCCTTTAGCTTTTCTTTGAGAATGGCGAATGCATCATCCTTCCTTTTTGCCGCAGTCTTACGTGTTATGTGCAGCTTCTCGGCAATTTCGGTGATGGTCATTTCTTCTAGAAGGCAATACATAACATTCCTGAGATCTTTATTTTCGAGAGAGTCTATTTCCCTATGAAGCGCCTCTTCTTTTTCAGCGCGGATCGTATATTCTTCCGGCGATTCATCGTCACATAAAGGCTCGTACTCATATTCGTCGTGAAGCCTGTCGAGGCTTACCGTTCCGCCGTTTGCATGGTTAGTACCAAATAACGGACAATTAGAGCAGTCGCCCCTGCATCGTTTCGTTCCATATCGGTCGGATGACACCAGACACCTATGGGACAGTTCTTCTTGTCGCTTCTCGAGCCAGTAATCGCGCATGTATTTGCGTCCCAACTCTTCTGAAACATAGATGTTAAGGTTATCGACATATAGGAAGAATGTGCGATCTTTGCTTGGCTTAGAATAATCCTCGCCGTTTTCGAATTTAGATACTGATTGACTTTGTTTTTCATTGTTTTGCATGTTATTTCCTCACTTTTGAAGCGAAGAAACACATGGCAAAATCAGTTCGTTATGAGGCGTGCTGAAAAAGCCGGAAGTATTAATTCACTTCGGATTTTTAAGCTCAGCCTCGCAATGGATGAACTGTATAGAATTCCATGTCTGTTTTTGCGATCCCCACTGATCAGGCGGGAAATAGACAAGGCGTTTAGATCAAACTTGTTCGTTTAATCTATCTACATTTTATTTGGACATGAGCACTATAAAAACAGCAGGCACTCGGCACTACTACGCAAAAAGACGGCATAATCAGCCGATAGGTTTTTGCCTATTTTTTTTGGATAATAAATACATTTTTTTGTAGTTATGAGATTGTCATTATGGTCTTAAGTGTTATAATAAAATCAGAAAATGAATATGGGAGTCGGAGGAATTTATGTTTTTCTCTTATAATGGACTTTGGAAACTTCTAATAGATAAAGGCATGTTAAAAAAGGACCTAGCTGCAGCAGCCAAGATAAGTCCCACTACGATGTCAACCATGGGAAAAGGCGGATCTGTGAGCCTGGAAACGCTAGGCCGTATTTGTTGTGTTTTGAATTGCGATATTGGCGATATCGTGAATGTTTCGTTTGATGAAAAAGAACAGTAAGGAGGATTGAAATTGAAAAAACTATGTTTGGGAACGCTTCTCCGCCTTCTATCTGACACAAAAAAAGAAAACACGAAACAATACAATTTGTTAAGAACGGTCCTTGAAACTGTAAAGTCCGACGACAGATATGGCGATGAGAAGTTTCAGGGAGCCCTCTTGTCAGGAAAAAACAATCTTTCAGATTATGAGGAAATCTCGACATGCGACAAAAACGAATTAGTCAAAAAGATCAGGAATAATGTCGTTCCTGAATTTTCTGAGTCCAGCCAGAGACTGATAATTGTTTGCGTAAGAGATATTTTGAAAAACGATCCTTCGATAAATGATGACGATATGATTGGCTACGAAGAGGAATATACCAAACAGAATATTATCTCAATGCAGGTTTTCCCTTTTTCGGATTTTTTAGCAAATGTTTATTATTACGTGGCCACATCGGTTAAAAACATCCCTTACAAAAAAGAAATAAAAGAACTGACGAAAGACTATGTCAATGGGATGAAGCGATATTCATATGATGTCCAATTGGAAACGAAGGTAACCTATAAGCACTCAAAAGTGACATTGACTCTTGATCCGGAACCATTCAATGAGGTGTTCACCGAAATCAAGTCCCTGGACCTTCATTTCCCCAATCCAAGCAATATCAGGATATATTCTCTGGATGTCACAAACAGCAAAATCGATTATGAGAAGATCAAGGGTTTCATATCAAGCAATATAGGCCGCTATATTTATTCACGTGCAATGAGAAACAACTACAATCTGAAGAAGGACTCAGGAGATTTGACTCTCAAAGCACTTCGTGCCTATAACAAACGAATAAAAGAAGACCCATCAACACACCATTTTAATGAATTAATCCTCTATTCCTTCCTGGAGTGCGTGTTGGGAGCGCCGAAGATTTTTTCGAAGATGGAACTTCAGGATAAGAAGGGTGTTTATAATAGTGTCTCCTCAGGGGTACATATATTATCCTTTAAAAAAGGCTCTTTGCCTTTCAACCAGCTTGTGTTCGGCGCCACCGACACCACAGATTCTCTTGAATGCGCAGTCGATAACGCGTTAAAACAGGTTATAGAAATCAAGTCATCAGTCACAAAGGAGTTTGATTTTTTAGAGACTACCATCCTTAATGAGGAATTTGATTCTGACACTAATAAAGCATTGGTGGAGATAATTATTCCTACCAAAGCCTCTGGACTGAAAAAACCGGATTCCGCATTTGGTATTTTCCTTGGCTATTCTGTTTCAGTGGCCGCCGAGCCTAACAACGCTCAATTCAAGGAAAACCTTAAACGAAAAATGGAGACAGATATTGCAAGCATTTCATCTTATCTGACGGCAAAAATCAATGAACTTGGGCTTACCTATTATTCTTTTTATATCTATGTTCTTCCCTTCAACAATGCGATCATCGACAAAGATGAAATAATCAAAGAATCATTGGAGGTGAACTGACAATGGAACCCAGATATTCAACTCTTGGTGACTCGATTTACAACAAAATAGAAGACAACGAATACTTGAACGAGCTTTATGAGACTTTGCTTTTCAATTATTCGATGAAGCTTATGGGTGACACCAGAAGAAATAAGACTCTTAAGAAAGATGATCTCCTTCGCTTTGCAGATATCCTCTCAAAATCTTATGGGAACGAGAACTCGGAGAAACAGCGCTCATGGGCTCAGGAAATTGTCGCAATACTCAATTCGCTCTACCCAAGCGATGCCAAAGTAAAGGCATATGCTGCGTCAATTCTTGCAAATATTGGAAATTATTGCGGGCTTCAGCTTATTAAAACCAAATATAAAAGCACTTCTTTTTTAGATGATCTATATACACAATTTGATCTTGATTATCTAGCAATCCCACATCAAGAAAACATGTATTTCTTCCATCAGCAAAAAGAGATTTACGAACATTTGGAAGATCATTCTTTCAGCTATTCCGGGCCCACTTCTATGGGCAAATCACTGCTAATGAGAACTTTTATCAAGGACAAGATTCTAAACGGTTTCAATGGTAACTTCGCCATTCTGATCCCTACCAAAGCCTTAATTAGCGAGATATCTTCAAGCATAATCAACGCTGATCTCAAGGATGAACTGGCAAAGCAGAATTTCAAAGTAGTTACTTCTGGGAACTCTCTTTTCTTCAAACAAGATGGCCTGAATTACATAATGGTAATGACACCAGAAAGGATGCTATATACCTTAATTTCCTATCCGGAACTTTCTATCGACTACTTGTTTATCGATGAAGCTCAGAAAATGTCCGAAAAAGATGGGCGAAGCACTTTTTATTTCAAAGTGACCGATATGCTCTCTCAAAGAGAAAGAAAGCCACATATTATCTTAGCCTCTCCGAATATTCCAAATCCGGATGTTTATTTGACTGCACTCCCTAAAGAGCAACAGACAGATTCCGATTCCTTAAGAACAACTTTCAGCCCTGTAAGCCAAATGAAGTATATTCTGGACACAGAAAAACGTGTTTTCACAGTTTTTAACGAGCACAAAAAAGGGAAAGACCCATTTGTCAAAATTTTTCGTTTAATTCAGCAAGAAACCACTTCTGACTTAATAAAGAAGATAATCCTTAAAGATGAATCTAAGTCAAATATTATTTACTGCTCCGGAAGAAACAGAACCGTTCAGGCGGCCAGAGATTATGCCGACACAATAACAAATGGTCCGAATAATCCTGAGCTTGACAAGCTATCACAAGAAATCAAAGACGAAATTCATTCGGATTATTTCCTTGCAGATCTTATAAGGAAAGGCATAGCCTATCACGTTGGCTATCTTCCAATGCACATAAGAACAAGGATTGAAGATCTTTATAGAGACAGGAAGATAAAGACACTTTTCTGCACCTCAACTTTGATCGAAGGAGTAAATTTGCCAGCGGATAACTTAATTGTAATAAGTTGCCGAATAGGCCACAAAGGAAATATGAACGCCGTCGAATTCAAAAACTTACTTGGACGCGTCGGGAGAATCGAATACAACCTTTACGGCAATGTCTTCATAATTCGTGACAAGCATATGTCAGAGAAAACAATAAAGAATTTACTGACAAAAGATGTCCCGGATCAGAAGATTTCACTATCATCTTCCCTTTCATCGGAAGAAAAACGATACTTGGTGACGCAATTTACGAACGGAGACACGCAAATAAGCCCTATGCAAGATCAAAAGCCTGAGCAATATGATTTGATGCGCAAGACAGGTCTTATTCTTCTAAAAGACATAATAAGCGATAGAAACAGCGTAGTTAAAGCTCAATTCGATAGTTTTCTAAGTCCTCAGATAGCTCAAAGGATCAAATCAAATTTCATAAAAAAATCGCCTGATGGGCCTCAGCCAGATGATGATATAAATGTCTCCCTGGACCAAGCAAAAAATCTAACCGAAGCGATAAATGCTGGTCTAGAATACCCTCCGTTGATAAACAACCGTGTAGACTACTACAAACTCAATGATTTTTTGCATAAATTGCTAAGCATTTTCAAATGGAGAATTTATGAACGAGATACTTTGGGATCGGGAAATAAAATTGATTATTATGCCGTCATTCTATCAAGATGGATGAATGGTTACGGGCTCAATCTATTGCTAAAGGATACGATTGATTACAATAGAGACTATCATAAGGAGGTAAGTCCTTATTATGGGCATCACGAACCATATAATGGGTCATCGGAACATAAAAATATCATTATAGGTGACACGCTCCAGATAATCGAAAGTGTCATTCTTTTCAGTATTGCTAATTATTTTTTGCGTTTCTCCACTGAATATAAAAAGATTAAAAATAACGGACAGCCATTCGACAATGACTGGTATGAGTATGTAGAATACGGGTCTACAAACCCGCTGACGATTTTCTTTCAGCGAAACGGCTTATCCAGAGAAACCGCTGATTATATTAGGCAGCATCAAGAGTTTATTTTGCTAACAGAAAATGGATATAAATTAAAAAAGACTCTCCTGGAATGCCAGAAAGAGTCAGTTGCAGAGGAAGTTAAAAATATACTTTTCAACGTCCCTGAGTTATTTATTGATTAGTTTTGAATCAGCTCTATATTTCCCATAGTACTGCTGTTCGGCTTCTTTTCTCGCCCAGACAGCGTCTCTTTTGTATTTGAATCGCCCAATTAGATGGTTTTTCCTTTGAAATGTGAGCTGGGCGACCCACTGCTTCCTCGAGCGATCATACGAGACCCCGGTATGTCCGGAGCTGTTGTTTTTGTTGACTTTCCTTCTTCCGTCGATGGCGGTCAAGGAAGTGCCGTCGACGAAGCCTGTGCGGAGGCTGTCGATATTCGCCTGGTTCTCTTTGTTCCTGCAACCGCATGAGGTCGTGGAGCCCATCGTGAGGCTGGCGGTAGAGGCTATGCATTCGTTACCGCAATCGCACCTGCACCTCCATAACGTTTTGTGGTTCTTCCTTCCGGCAAAGGAAAGGACGGTGAGCTTCCCGAAACGCTGTCCGGTCAAGTCCTTAATCTTGTGCTTGGCGCACCCGCAGGAAATCACATGCCCGGTATGTAGCTTGTTGGTGTTTACCTCTTTGAAATTACCGCATTCGCAAAGGCACTTGTAGATGATGGATCCCCGATACCTTTTCCCGGTATCCTCCACCACTGTCAAACGCCCATACTTCTTCCCGATTTCCTTGTCCATCTCTCGTATTTCCTTTATTAAATTATACACCAAAAAAGGCGCTAACCAACCCATGAAATACCATGCTTGATTAACATCCAGTTTTCGCTTATGTTTCAAAACACTATTATTAGCGGTTCAACGTAGCGTTTTTAATAGTCAATGTTTCCTAGCGTATCTTGTAAACGGAAATCACATCAATTATTGCTCTTAATAAACACTTACTTTTTGATTTGGTTATAAACGTCTACTAATATATCTACTGCTTTTTCAACTTCTTCTTTCGAAGATATACGCACCTTATAATTCAATGCCCATAAATATGTGTCAGGAACTTTCTCGCCGATTTGAAGATCTGATCTCGTTGGAATCCTTGTTTGAATTAGCAAACACGATTTATAAAAATGAAATTCACAAATATTCTTCTTTTTTTCGTTTCTAAGAGCTATATAGTTTGGCGTTGTTTCTTCGAAAACCCCTGGTAATCTTTCTTTAACGCTCTTAAATACCAAGTTATGGAGAGAAATAATTTCTGGCTTTTTGTCTAACAAAAGGTCTTTCTTATCGTATTTCGTTTTGTCGATTGATTCAGCCTCTTCCTTTGTCACTTTTTCATCGAAATCTTCCATCAAATGAAGTTTATCTTCTGTTCCACTGCAATAAGCTATGCAGTCAAGAACGTTATAAGCATTTTCCTTAGTCATCTTATAAAATTCACGAGTTCTTTTTTTGCCATTAAGATTATCAACACTCCTGAGTGAAGGATTAATTTTATCTATCATGTCATGGACTTTAACATCGCTTAGCCTTTCACTAGCTTCATAATACGCATAAAGTCGAAAAGCAAAAGGAACAGCCTCGCTACTATTAAGAGATTTAAGCCTTCTTTCAATATCGCTTGTATAACCGATTTTTACGAGATCAGGAAATGACTGATTTGTAAGAATATAAATATAAAATGTATTTGTCATTTTTCACTCCTCACTTAATTGCAAAAATCTTATCAAAAATTAACTTACCTCTCAATTTTCCTTGCGGATTAGTTAATGGCTTAAAAATCGAAAATAGAGTCGTGTCAATTAAAGCAACCGTATAATCAACTTCTGTTATATCTGCGGAAGAATTATTGATATCAAACAAGAAAATATAATCCACCTGGTAATTTGGCATATGAGGAGTAAACTTGGCGCCTACAGAAATTTTGATATTATCGATTTTTTCACACCCATCAATTTTTCTTACTAATTTTTGAAGGCCCTCAATTTGATTTGAATCGCTCAAAAAATTATTTAATTTTGTTACGTCTTCTTTCGATTTTGATATATCGTCTTTGCATTCTTCTAAGAAAACAGTAGCTTTATATTGATTCTTTTTAATTGCGATAATATCAATATATGTTCTAAGAACATTCCTTCCATCCCCTAAAAGAACACATCTATCTCCTTGTGCTCCCGGATAACTAACTGCAAGAAGATCACATTGAATCTTTTTATAAAGCTGAACGCTAGCAAAAGTGACAATATCTTCTTTTGCATCATCAAAAGTTAATTCTTTAATGACGATTGGAGCATGATTTTCAGTATTAACAGAATCTAAATAGGCTTGAATTGGACCCTTGTTCCACGAAACAGAACAAATAGTGTTCCTGTTTTTATCAGTTAATTTTAGCTTAGTTGATAAAAAGAAAATGCATTTGGAAGTCATGCTTGGACATTTAGTCAAAAACTGCAGTAACTCATCATCATTGATAAAATAAGAATGGTTAGATTGCTTTTGAAAAAGATCCCATCCATCAATATTAAGAGCGCGTTTAAAGATAAATAAAGCGTCTTCATCATCAAAAACATTATTTTTATCTCTAATAATATTTCTAACGTAGTTTTCTAACGACACTTTATGAGGGGTTGCATCAAACAAAGACTTATAACCGCCTCTAGAATTAAAATCATCAGGGCGGTTAACTTGAATTTCCGTTATGCAATTTTCAACTCCGACAAGCATATTAGTAAAGTATAAAATGCCTCTATCTGGGTCCATGGCATGGCCAAATCTATTGATTTTGCTAGTAAGTTTATCTTCTTCCCAATTGAACCTAGCGGAATTAACAATAACTGAAGAAAGATCATTACCGTCATATTTTTCTAGTAAAGAACTTTTTTTGATTTTATATGATCCTCTCAAGGCACAAAAATAGTCACTGTAACTTAATGAATCATTAAAAGCCTTAACTATGTCTTTTAAAACATCTTCTATTTCCTCAGAAAAATAAATGCAAGATAGCGCATTTTCTTTAGTTTTCAAAACATCCAAATGTTCATATGTATTCCATTGAACCGGATAGAAGATTGCACCCTTTCTAAAAGCCAGCACTTCTTCAATCTCATCTGTAAAACGATCCCCACCGCCAAAGTTTTGATCCATTCCTTTATTTGAAGGATAAATTTTGAGCATTGGAACGTGAAAAACTGATCCCCAAAAATAAACATCAGATCTTTGCATTTTATGATCATCAGTTGGAACTGCAGTTGAGTACTCAACGAGCAAAAGAGGGAGCTCACTACCAGAAATAATAGCGGTTAGCAAAACATCTATATCTTTACACTTCCTGATTCTGTCAGTAACTGAATCCGAATCATTAAATTCATCTCTTCCTTTTTTGGTATAGCAGTTAACAATTTTGCCTGTAAACCCGATTTTTTGAAGGTACTCTTTAAAATCTATGCCTTGTTCTAAAACTTCTGCATAAATTCTAATCTCTTTTAAATCCATACTATTCGGCCTTCTCAAAGACTAAAATATGTTCTTTTTTACCCTTTGTCCTATATGATTTTTGAAAAGATCTCGACGTTTCATCTAAATATGAAAATTTATAGTCTATCAATTTCCAATTAAACTTGTCACAAATCATGATCATATTTTCTTTTGCGTTATAAACTTCACCTTGTATTTGGCCATCACCCATAACCAGCACAACATGCCCACCTACTTTTAATGTATTATTGCATGAAGAAAGAATTTCGGACATATCATCATCAAATTTCTCTTTTGGTCTTTTAAGACTTGAAAATTCTCTTCTGGATCCAATCTCTTCATTCATTGAGAATTTCACATCATAACCTAGCCAATTCATTCTATGTTTGTGGTAAAGGTAATAGTCATATGTATTTGGATATGGAGGACTTGTAAGAATCAAATCAACAGATTCTTTCTTTATAACATCTGTACATTTTTTTGAATTATATAAAAGAGGACTTTCTTTGCACAAAGTGTTGGAAAGAGAGAGAGCTTCATCACAAATTGATAAAGTCGATAAGAATTTTTTAGTGAATAAATTAGCAACATAATCAACATTTAGTTTTGGTTTAACAACCGCAGCATAGCGAGTGTCGCTTTCTTGATTGGATGCAGAATTAATTATGGCTGACATCACTAATTTGCAAAAAATCTTTTCACTATCATCAGTCAAAGAATCAATCATGAATTTGATATAGCTTAAAACTTTTATTGAATCATCACAGAACCAATGGTTAATTGATGGGTATTCAAACAAAGAAACACTCTCACAACCTGACTTATATGATTTTTCAAAAGTTTCAATAAATGTTTTTAGATGTTCAATTCTTTCTTTAGAAAGATCAAGAACTTTGAATTTGGAAATTAAGATTGCGATAAAATTAATATCAGTACCAACCCCATTTCTATTTAAGTTTTTGCAGGCAAGAAGAGTTGTCCCAGAGCCTAAAAAAGGATCATAAACAAGATCATCTTCTTTTGTATATTTTTTTACATATTCCATGGCTAAATCCACAGTGAATTTTGCTGGGTAAGGGTGAATTCTATCTATTTTTCTAAGTAACTCTATATCTATCATTTGATTGGCTTCCTTAATACAACTAAATATGAATGATTTTGATTAACATAAAATACACTTGGATACCCCAGCAGAACCAAAGCTCGTTGTTCGTTTTGATCCCATATAATCAAATCATGATAAACAAAGCCGGCTTTTGATCCACATTCAGCAATTGCCGAATGTAGATCAACGTAAGGTATTTTATTTCTGATATCGCGAAAATCTTTAACAACCCATATGTTGTAACCGCCCGGTTTAGTTTTTGCATAAATTCTCTTCATGATATTTGTAACCTTTTTCTTATACACATCCATAGGCATGTTACCAAGATCATTTTTTTCATCCGAATAAACATTTGTTGTAGCATTATTTTCCTCAACAAATGCCGAATGTTTATGTCTTTTTGTACGATCCTCTACGACTTTATGAATCAAATCTGCATAAGGTGGAGATGTAAAAGTAAGCTGGATAGTTCCATCGTCAATTTGATTTATCATTGTTTCACAATCACCATTAAACACTTTAAAATTAGGTTCATAAAAGAGACCGAGCGAATTTTCGATTTGCGTTATCGCGAGATCATAATACTTTTTAGTTAATTCTATCCCATAACCAAATCTCTGATTTTTTATAGCAGAAATTACCGTAGTTCCGGTCCCTAAAAATGGATCAAGAACAGCATCACCTTTTTTTGAGTACATGGAAATAACTCGATCACATAGTTTTTCTGGGTAAGTAGCACCGTGCAAAAGTTGCTTTCCAGTTCGTGCTGAAGAAACGTCATTCCAGACACTTCTACTACAAAGAGTCCATTCATGAGCAGTCATTCCATTAAATGTTTTGCCCCTTTGTTCTTCTTCTTTTATGGCATTCTCTTCTGCGGTTAGTTCTTTTTTAATAAATGTTTTTTTTGGCATTAGCTTCAGTCCTCTTTCATTCCAGCTTCTTTGAGAAGCACTCTAATCTTTCTTTTGATTTTCATTGTTGGTTTATGATGGCCACGCTCCCATCTATTGACGCTGACAAAAGCCACTCCTAATTTCTTAGCAAGTTCCTGCTGTGTCAATAATTCGTGCTCTCGGTATTCTTTGAGCTTCTTGGCGTAATCCATGTTTACCTCACAATTAACAAGATTATATCACTTTTTGTGATTTTATCCTACGCCTTTTCCCACTTTTTCTCAATGTTTGCTAGATATTGGCTTACACATTGCTGAGAAACGCATAGCTCAAGCGCGGTATCCTGTTGCGTCAGACACCGAAAATAGATCTTCTTGAAGACCTGAAGTTCCTTTTCGGTCAGTTTGTTCATGAATCTGCTCTCTGCTAGAAGCCATTTAACGAGTGCACCCCCTCCCCATTATCCGTTTAACGAGTGCACCCCCTAGGGCAAACCGTTTAACGAGTGGGCCTTCTTTTGCCTCAAAAAAGCCAAGAAAAGAGCATAATTTATCAAGTCAAGACCGGGCTACTATCAAGAAAAGGCCCATTAATCGTGGTTTTTGGCACAAAAAAAGTGATACTCGTTTGTATCACTTTTATCGTTCTAATATGGGGCGGCTAATGAGGCTCGAACTCACGAATGAACGGTTCACAGCCGTTTGTGTTAACCACTTCACCATAGCCGCCATATAAAGCCGATCTTGAAGGAGATCGGCAGACCTGACAACGTGAATTTACAGCTTACGGTTGTAGAATTCGATGACCTGAGCTTCGGCGATTTCGGAAGAAAGTTCATTTCTTTCAGGATATCTGCTGAAGGTGCCTTCAATCTTGTTGGCATCAGAGGTGACATAAGCGGGAATAGAAGGCTTGGAATCGATGACTTCATGGATGACCTTTAAGGACTTGGAAGCTTCCTTGAAGGAGATGACATCGCCGACAGCGCATAAGTAGGAAGGAATATCGACCTTCTTGCCATTGACAGTGACGTGACCGTGATTGACAAGCTGTCTGGCCTGACGACGGGTGGAAGCGAATCCCATACGGAAGACCATATTATCAAGACGAGACTCAAGCAACTGTAAGAGAAGTAAGCCAGTAGTCTTTTCCTTATCAGCCTTAGCGATTAAGAAGAGACGCTGGAACTGACGCTCGGAGACACCATAGGTGAATCTAAGCTTCTGTTTCTCAGTCATCTGAGTTCCGTATTCTGTCTTCTTCTTCTGTCTGGCAGCACCGTGCTGTCCAGGAATAGTAGTTCTCTTAGCAAGCTCTTTGCCTGTTCCTAAGATAGAATAGCCTAAACGTCTAGAAAGTCTCCAAACTGGTCCAGTGTAACGTGACATTTAAATGTCTCCTTTCTCTGAAAAGCTGAACGTATGCATTTCGGATAGGGCGTAAGATCAGACAATCCCGGATGAGCGTCGTTCACCTTCATAGCTGAGGCTACTTGAGTAGGCGTCATCGGACGGATAGCCATCCTGCGTGCTATGCATGCGAGGGATAATATAGCAAAAAGGAAGAGTTTATGCAAGGATTTTCGTAACGGAAAAGAAAAAAATCCCTAACTGGTTTTATTCTTTTTGTCTTTTGAGGAATAAAGAGCTGGAAAAAGAAAGAATAAAAGATGCAAGAACGCTATTATAACCCCTTTTTCCTTTATATAATAGAGCGATTGTTTTATACTATTTCAGTATTCAAAGGAGATTTCCACATGGGTTACGAATTTAAAGATATCGAAGAAAAATGGGAGAAGGTCTGGGACGAAGAACAGTCATTCAAGACTGACTGCTATGATTTCAGCAAGAAGAAGTTTTATGTCCTGGATATGTTCCCTTATCCTAGCGGCATCGGCCTTCATGTCGGTCATGTCGAAGGGTATACTGCCACTGACGCTTTAGCCCGTATGAAGAGAATGCAGGGCTTTAATGTCCTTCATCCTATCGGCTATGACGCTTTCGGTTTGCCAGCTGAGCAGTTCGCCATCAAAAACAATAAGAATCCGGCTATCTATACCGATCAGAACATCGACAATTTCCGAAAGCAGCTCAAGAGACTCGGTTTCTCCTATGATTGGGACCGCGAAGTCAAAACCTGTGATCCTTCCTTTTATAAATGGACTCAGTGGATATTCCTTAAGATGTATGAGAAGGGCTTAGCCTATGAGGATTACCGTCTTGTCAACTGGTGTCCGGCCTTAGGCACCGTTCTTGCCAATGAAGAAGTGGTCGACGGCAAGAGCGAACGCGGTTCCTTCCCGGTTGAGAGAAAGCCGATGAAGCAGTGGGTTTTGAAGATCACCGCCTATGGAGACCGTCTCCTTGAAGGTCTCGATGAGATCGAATGGCCTACTTCCACCGTCAATATGCAGAAGAACTGGATTGGAAAATCACTTGGCACGACTGTTGTATTCAAAGTCTGCGACAGCGATTTGTCTTTTGAAGTCTTCACCACCAGAGCTGACACTCTCTTTGGCTGCACCTACTGTGTCTTAGCTCCTGAACATCCGTTAGTGAAGGAACTCACTGTTGACAGTCAGAAGAAAGAAGTCGAAGAATATCTTGATAAATGCTCTCACAAGAGCGATTTGGAGAGAACTGATCTCAGCCGGGAGAAGACTGGTGTTTTCTTAGGAACCTATGCCATCAATCCTATCAACGGCCGTCAGGTTCCTATCTATATCGGCGACTATGTCCTAGCCACCTATGGCTCAGGTGCCGTCATGGCTGTTCCCACTCATGATCAGAGAGATTATGACTTTGCCAAAAAACACAATCTGGAGATGATCCAGGTAATCGAAGGCGATTGCACTAAAGGCGCCTATGAGGGCGATGGCCGGCATATCAATTCTTCTTTTGCCGATGGCCTCGACAATTCCTCGGCCAAGAAAGCCATAACCGACAAACTAGTCTTGTTGAATGCCGGTCGCTATGAAGTTCATTTCAAGCTTCGTGACTGGCTTTTCTCCCGTCAGCGTTATTGGGGTGAACCGATACCGATCATCCACATGGATGACGGAAGAACTCTTCCTGTTCCCTATACCGATCTTCCTTTGGCTCTCCCTGAGATGAAAGACTACAAACCTAATGGTGACGGCAAACCTCCGCTCAGCAAAGAAACCGATTGGGTCAATGTCGAAATCGACGGCGTAAAAGGCGAAAGAGAAACCAATACTATGCCCCAGTGGGCCGGTTCCAGCTGGTATTATGCCCGTTATATCGATCCTCATAACAATGAGGCCATCGGCGATAAGAAACTTCTGGATCATTGGCTTCCTGTCGATGTCTATGTCGGCGGTGCCGAACACGCAGTTCTGCATCTTCTCTATGCCCGTTTCTGGCATAAATTCCT
>DHDT01000079.1:16293-17370 GCA_002399505.1 Caryophanales bacterium UBA4869
GCCCGTTTCTGGCATAAATTCCTTCATGACATCGGTGTCTTCAAGTGCGATGAGCCTTTCCAGAAACTCTATCATCAGGGTTTGGTCTTAGGACCTGACGGTCAGAAGATGTCAAAGTCTTTAGGAAACACTGTCTCACCCGATGATGTCGTCAATGAATTCGGCGCTGATTCTCTTCGTCTCTATGAGATGTTCAAAGGACCTGTCAATCAGTCTCTTCCCTGGAATGTCGATGGACCTCGCGGCGCCAAACGTTTCCTTGACAAGTTCTTCCGTCTTTACAGCGACGAATTCTTCAAGTCCAAATGGACCAAGGGTGAAAATTCTGAACTGGACTACATCTATAATTTCACCGTCAAGAAAGTCACTGAGGATTTCGAAGAGCTTCACTACAACACCGGCATCAGTCAGCTGATGATTGCCGTCAACGAATTCTACAAAGCTGAAAAGATCCCGGAAGAGATGCTCTTAGGCTTAGCCAAGCTTATTGCTCCTATCTGCCCTCATATCGCCGAAGAATGCCATGAGCTTTTAGGTTTCAAGGGACTTATCGACTATGAAAAGTGGCCGACTTACGATGAAAGCAAATTACTGGATAAGCCTGTCACTTATGCCATTCAGGTCAACGGAAAACTCCGTGGAAGAATCGACTTCAGGAAAGATGCTTCTGACGAAGAACTCGAAGAACTCAAGAAGATGGCTTTGGAAATCGACACTGTCAAAGCCTTTGTCGAGGATAAGACCATCGTCAAGGTGATCGCTGTCAGAAACCGCATCATCTCCATCGTAATCAGATAAAAAATGTCAAAAAGAAAACGGAACTCGAGATGTCGAGTTCCGTTTTTTGCTGTATCAGAGAGCCAGACTTCCCATCGGATCCCAGGGCTCAAGGACGATAGGATCGCTTTCGTAGGCTTTGAGCTGTTCAGGAGTAAGATATTTCTTGTTGATGACGACCTGATAGGTGAATTCATCGAACCATTTGTCGTCCATGACGAAGAACCCGTTGTTTCCGTTAGCCGGACCCCAGGAATTTTCAACTTTCCAGCGGTTAGGACGTCCGCGTACCAAGTTGAC
>DHDT01000079.1:17499-17735 GCA_002399505.1 Caryophanales bacterium UBA4869
AGTCAGAGTCATGGCATGAGTCATCAAAGACTCGCCGTAATCGAGACGCTCGGCCTTAGTGAGAGGGAATTCCGTGGAGAAGAGATTTTCAAGATTGAAGATCTCTTTTGACATCTTGCCTGAGAGACGGTCACAGTACTGACCGACATCGGAACCAAACCAGACGGCATTGCCGTCTTTGAGCTGGTTAATTGCCATCCTCTTCAGTTCCTTGATAGGCAGATTCAGATAACGGA
>DHDT01000079.1:17894-22245 GCA_002399505.1 Caryophanales bacterium UBA4869
AGTTGACGGTGAAGGAGCGATTGAAAGGCTTATCGGAAGTAGGGGCATTGATGACGGAGACATAATCCGACAGGTCAAGCTTCACATAAGTGTTATAGAAATCGACCGGTGTGATGTCCTTGATACTGACGAAATTGTTTTTCTTGTCACGGGTTTCAAAGGTAAACTTGAGAGGTGGCTTTCCTAAAGCGATGACTAACATTCTATAAATTGTAGTTAGCATCTTTTTCTTCATCGGACGGAGGTCTTCTTCTTTTTTGCCTTTTTCATGCTGGGTGCGGAGGGTTTTGGCATATTCCCTGAGTTTGAGAGTGAGATATTTGTCAAGGGAGAGGGTATTGCTGGAGCTGAAGGTCTCGGGCATGCAGGTCTTGGGGCAGATTCCATATTTTCTGATCAAGTCGGCAAACATGTCCCACTGGCCGCCGTCACCCATCGGAGATGAGAGAAGGAAAGCGATTGTTCTCGAGGAGGTTTTCTCATCCAGAGTGGTTAAGATGGCTTCGAGGAAATAATTGGCTTTTTCCAGTTTGTCATAGAAGAGAGGATAAGACTGAGACAGTTCCATATTAGGCAGATTGAGATTCTTCATCACTTCAAATCTCATGACGTTAGTCGCTGCGAACATCCAGCAGCGACCGCTTCTCTTCTGGTCGGTGACATTTCCGCCTTCGACTTCAGTTGAAAAAACATGGGTCAGTTTTTTGGAATCCTCATTGGAGATAGCGCAATTGACAATACCGTTAGTGCAGACAGCATCCATGATGGTCAGATTCTTATCGGATTTATCAAAGTCCTTTTCAAAGGACTTGAGATCATTAAGAGTTATTTCAGTGGCCATAAAAATTAATCCATTTTCATGAATAAAGTATCGAAAGGTGAAATTTCAACCGGTTTGGAAGCTTCAAAGGCCTTGAGATATTCTTCAGGCACGAACTTCTTGTTGACGAAGACCTGGTAGACATATTCGTCAAACCACTTGTCGCTCATGACAAAATATCCATCCTTGCCATTTTCCTTGCCCCAGCTGTTCTCGACCTTGAAACGGGTCGGATTGCCTTTTTCATCGAGATTGACACCGGTAAAAGTCATAGCATGAGTGCAGAAAGAGGCACGATAGGCGAGGCGGTCATATTTAGACATGCTGAAATCGACATCGAAGAGATCATCTAGTTTATAGATGCCGTCAATAAGTTTGCCTTCTTTTCTCAGAGACTGAGCGCCGACATCCGATCCAAACCAAACACATTCTTTGGCCTTAAGGGATTCAACGACCGCGTTTTTAACAACGCTGTTTGGAACGTTGAAGAAGATGACCGGCTTTCCGCCGATGACGTTGTTTACGTATTCGGAGGTATAACTGGTATTGTCCTTCATCATAGGAAGTTTGGCATCGCCAAGAGGAATATAGTCATCGAGTTCAGTTCCGATGACCTTGTTGAAGAACTCGACCGGAGTCATCTTCTCCATTCGGACGAATTTATCCTTCTTGTCCTTGTATTGGTAGGTGAACTCAGTGACTGGCAGACCTAAGGAAACAGCGATGATTTTGAAGATGTCCTTCATCATGACTTCTTTGAGATTTCTTAAGGAAGGCAATCTGACGCCTTCGGCTTTTCTGTTTCTCAGGATCATCATGTCTTTGGCTAAAAGAGAAGAGAGAATCTTATTTAATTCACCGGTATCAGAAGATACTTTGGTCTCACCCATGAATTCAATCGGTACGATACCGTATTTCTTGACGAGATTCGAGAACATCACGAAATGTCCGCCGTCTTGAATCATCGAATCTAGAGCGAATACATTGAGACGGGAATCATAAGGCTCATCGATTAGTTCAATAACTTTTTCGAGGAAGAAATTGGCTTTCTCCAGCTTATCGAAAAACTGAAGATAGGCCTGAGAAAACTCGATGTTCTTGACGTTGAGTTTGCGGATGGCAATGGCTCTTAAGACATTGAGGCCGCCAAACATCCAGCAGCGACCGCTTCTTTTCTGATTAGTGATGTCGCCTGAATCCAAGTCGATGCTGAAAGAGGAGTAATCGTTCTTGAGATAGACGTCATCGATAGCTGATTCGAGAATTCCGTTTCTGGAAACAGTTCTCTGACTGTTTTTGAGCTTGGAATCTTTTTCGTAGTTTTCAAAAAGGGCAGTGATATCCTGCTTGCAAAGCTGTTCTTTCATATATATAGTCTCCTTTGATAATTAACTTTTTTATGATAGCACAAATACATAAGGAAATTGTGCAAATCACAACCAGACTAAGAATAGAATTACTAAAGATTTCCGTTATGATATAATTTGGTTATGAAAAGAAAATTAGCATTTCTCTTACTGCCGGTCATTCTGTTATCCGGGTGTCAGAGCCAGAGCAAACCTGACATGGAAAACGACAAGAAAGTCCTGACCTGTCATGAAGACAGCGACTTTAATTCGGATTTATCGTCAGTCTTCACCTTTACCGGGACTAGAAAGTATCAGGACACTGGCAGGAAATACGTCTATTCTCTTTCCTTTTCCGCCTTCAGAGAAGAAAAACAGTCTCTTGCCCACCTGCTCATCGACTTTGGAGACTCATATTATTATTTTGGATATGAAAGCGATTACACCCTGATTAGTGTCGGAACTGCCGACCCTTCTAATCACATCTACAAAGGCTTCAATCTCAATATGTCATCAGCTTCTGAAATCACCACTTTCAAGGGATTGTTCGCCTCTGACAAAGTCGATAGTTTTTTATTTAAGATTACTTTTTAAAAGGACCAAAACATGAATATCAACCAGTTTTTAGCTGACGAATTAAAGCTTAATTTAGATTCTGTCAATTCTGCCATCACTCTTTTAGATGACGGAAACAGCGTGCCTTTCATCGCCCGTTACCGTAAAGAAGTGACTGGCGGACTGACAGACGAAAATCTTCGAAACCTTGAAGAAAGACTGATTTATCTTAGAGGATTGGAAGACCGAAAGAAAACCGTCTTTGATTCCCTCA
Source organism: Caryophanales bacterium UBA4869 (assembly GCA_002399505.1). GTDB lineage: Bacteria > Bacillota_I > Bacilli_A > RFN20 > CAG-288 > Enterosoma. The sequence goes on from DHDT01000079.1 coordinate 20,890, forward strand.
AAGAACAGAATGTCACCGATGAGAAGCTTCTCGAAGATATCAAGAACTGCACCTCTCTTTCCAAAGTTGAGGATCTCTACCGACCATATAAGCCAAAGAAAGTCACCAGGGCCAGCAAGGCCAAGAAGGCCGGTTTAGACAAGCTCGCCCATTTTCTTCTCAAGGACAAGACAGGTTTAATCAAAGAAGAATGTGCTAAGTATCATACCGTTGGTTATGAGACTGACAGCAAGTGTCTGCAGGGAGCTTATGATATTTTGGCCGAAAAAATATCTGATAACCCGAATTATCGAACCTTCATCAAGGATATCGCCTGGAAAGAAGGCGTTTTAACCTCGACTAAGACCAAAGATGCTGATAGTGACACCTATGATACCTATGCCCAGTATCAGAGAAGAATCAAAGATCTGAAAGGCTACAACACCTTAGCTATCAATAGGGGTGTGAACCGCAAGTGTCTGACTAAGAAGTTCATTTACGATGATGAAAGGATACTGGAACATATCGGTTTATTTGAAATACCCTCCAATACTCCTTATAAAGAAGGCTTTGAGGCAATGATTCTGGATAGCTATAACCGCCTGATCAAACCCAGTGTCGACAATGATGTCTTCGCCGATTTGCTCGATAAGGCCTCTGATGAAGCCATCAAGGAATTTGAAGTGTCTCTGAAGGCCACTCTTTTAGTCCCTCCGCTCAAAGGAAAGAAAATCTTGGGCTTTGATCCTGGTTTCAGCCACGGCTGCAAGCTGGCCTTCATCGATGAAAACGGAAAAGTCCTCGATACCTATGTTCTCAATAATCCCTACATGAATGATAGGTCGGAGACCGTCGCCAAAAACAAACTCGCGGAGCTCATCGTTAAAAACGGCACCTATGTCGTTGCCTTAGGTAACGGAACTGCCAGCCGCGAGAGCCAGAAAATCTTGGAAGAGCTGAAAAAAGAAGATCCTCGGTTTAAAGATTTGGAGATAAGCGTTGTCAGCGAAAGCGGAGCCTCTATCTATTCTGCCACCGCCTTGGCTCAGAAAGAATTCCCCGACTACGAACCTAATCTCCGTTCCGCAGTCTCGATTGCCAGACGTCTTGAAGACCCCTTGGCAGAACTTGTCAAGATTCCTCCTAAAAGCATCGGTGTCGGTCAGTATCAATATGATATCGACCCGAAAAAATTAGAGAATTCCTTGAATGGCGTAGTAGAAGACACTGTCAACTATGTCGGTGTCGACATCAATACCGCTTCCGCCTCGCTTTTATCATATGTTTCGGGAATATCGTCTAAAATTGCCGATAGCATTGTCAAGTATCGTGATGAGAATGGAACAATAAAATCACGTCAGGAACTCAAGAAAGTTC
>DHDT01000079.1:22337-24064 GCA_002399505.1 Caryophanales bacterium UBA4869
AAGTTCCTTATCTGGGGCCGAAGGCTTTCCAAAACGCGGCCGGCTTCTTAAGAGTACCAGAATCAAGTGAACCTCTCGATAATACAGCCGTTCATCCGGAATCCTATAAGGTTGCCAAAGATATCCTCAGAGAGCTTCCTAAAGGCACTAACGAAGAACAGAAGGCGATGCTGAAAAAGCTCTCCGAAAATGATCTTCAAGCCTTGGCCGCAAAATTTTCAGTAGGTCTATTTACACTAAAAGATATCGTCCACGAATTGATTCAGCCTACCCGTGACCCTCGTGCCAGTGCCAAAACCGCTCACCTTCTTGAAGGAATAACCGATATCAAAGATCTTAAGGTGGGAATGATTATGGAAAGTACAATCCGCAATGTCGCCGGCTTTGGTTTCTTTGTCGATATCGGCATCGAAATAAATGGACTGGTCCATCTTAGCGAAATCACTGACCATCACATTGAAGACCCTCACAGCTTTGGAAAACCTGGTGACATCGTCAAGGTCAAAGTAATCGCCGTTGATTTGCAGAGAAAACGAATTTCTTTGTCTATGAAAGGGCTGAAGGCTTAAAACTATAGTTTATTTAATAAAGTAAATATATTAAAATATACTAGCTAGTTTTGTGGAGGTAAATAAATGTACTCATATTTCTATGTTGGAAATAGCCAGAGCGGGAAATTAGCCATTTCTTCCTTTGCTTTTTCTCAGATTGCCGAGTCGACTCTTGATTCTCTGGTCACCAATGGTGATTTAAAAGATGCCATCGCTCTTAAAGACGGGAAGAAAAAATGCAAAGTGACGACTGATATCGACAAAAACAAGAAAGTCACTGTCACAGTCCAGGTCATCGGAATCCGCGGCGCGGATATCGATTCCGCTGTGACTAGGATTCAGAAAGAAGTCTTCACCAACATCTATGATGTCACTGAAATCTCCGCTTTGAAGGTCAATGTCAGCGTTTTGGCTGTCGTTGATAAAACGAATGAAAAGTAAATCTTCATACACGGTTGAGCAATACAAGAAGGACCGAAACCGATATCAGATTTTTGCTTCCAGTCCTATCTGGTTTGCCATCATTCCCCTTTTGGCTGAAGTTTTTCTTCAGACGACTCTCACCTATACTGAAGGGACTGGATTCTCTGACCCTAAATCGCTTGGCTGTCTTCTTTCTTCGGCGGCATTTGGGTTAATCGGGGTTTCAGGAACTTTTAATTTATCTCTAATGAAGAGTCTAAGCGCCATTATCAATGTCGGATTTGCCTTGATTCTTATCCTCCTTTCTTCTTATTCCTTTAAGAAAAGAGGCTATAATCTCTTGGCCTGTACGGCAATTTACGGGGCTGATACCCTGGTCACCATTCCTCTTATCGCCTGTTCGCTATCCGGACTTTATCCTTTTTCTCTGACCGCCGTCGATATTGTCCTTCTGATTGTCGTTCACCTTGCAGGACTTGCCTGTCTTACCTATTCGGCTATCCTCGAAAAAAAGGTCCGAGTGTTTGAAATAGAATATGAGAAGAAAAAAGCCTTAAATGAAAGGATCAATATCAAATGATCACCTATACCAGAAGAGATGAAAGAACAAGAACCATGAATGCCTTCTATCAGGTATTTCTTTTCCTTCAGAACAAAGATGATTTCGATGCTACCGAAGTTCTCACTAATCAATACAAAGGCTGTGATATTTCGGAAGTCCCTCTTTTCTCCAAAGCTGTCTATTCTTTAGGG
>DHDT01000079.1:24161-30071 GCA_002399505.1 Caryophanales bacterium UBA4869
AAGCTGTCTATTCTTTAGGACTTGATCACTATGAGGAAATCAAGAAGATGATTTCCGAACATTTGGTCAACTGGACTTTTGACCGTCTCGATGAAGTTGCCAAAGCCATTCTCTTTGTCGGAATCAGCGAAGGACGCTATGCTAAACTCGCTCCCCGCAAAGTCGTAATAAGCGAAGCCGTCAATCTGGCCAAGAACTATCTCAAGGCCGGAGATCACCGCTTCATCAATGCCGTCCTTGAAAAGTGCATACCTGAGTATGAATTCCAAGGGAAGTAATCTTTTAAGTGTCAGCCAACTGAGTCAAATCCTGAAAGCCTGCTTTGAAAATCCGGCTTTTCAGGACATTGAAGTTTACGGTGAAGTCTATTCCCTGCGTCTAGGCAAGTTTTCCTATATCGAACTAGGAGATCAGGGCAAGAATCAGATATCCTCTCCCCTACTCAAAGTCGCTTTCTCTACCTTCTACGGACATGATTTCCAGCTTGATCAGGTCAAAGTCGGCGATGTCATCAAAGTTCGCGGTTCTTTGTCATACTATCCTCATGGAAGCTCAGTGACCCTGTGGGGAAATGAGCTTACTTTATTGGAATCTCAGATGGGAAAGACTCTTCTTCAAAAAAGAAAGACTTTGGAAAAGCTTGAAAAGCTTGGATATCTTGACGAAAAACGAAAGAAGAAAGTACCTGCTTACTGCAGAAAAATCGCTATTCTGACAGCTGAAGGCGGTGCCGCCTATCAGGATATACTGAAGACTCTTCACGACCGGTTCCCCGTCAGCACTGTTCTTTTCCCAGTCGTCGTCCAAGGCGAAAAAGCCGCTTCTTCCATCTATAAAGCCTTAGAGGAAGCGAAAAAAGGTTCTTTTGACGCCATACTTTTAGGAAGAGGCGGTGGATCGAAAACTGATCTGTCCTGCTTCGATGACGAAAAGGTTTCTCTTTCCATAGCTACAAGTCCCATACCTGTTATCACCGCCATTGGCCATACTATCGATACTGCAATCGCAGACCGGGTAAGCGACGTCAAAGCCATCACTCCGACTGAAGGAGCGTCTCTTATCAATCCATCCTTAAGCGAAATTGATGACAGACAGAAAGAGTTTCTTTCTTCTCTCCGTGAGCTCTTTATTCAGAAACTGAGAGAGAAAGACGAGAATCTGAATTCATTTGTCGAACAGATTTCGGCCCTGTCTCCTAAGAAGAAACTTCTCAACAAAGAAGAGAAGAAAAAGAATTATCTTTCTCACCTCAATTCTCTCTTCCTGACTAAGATCTCCCTTGCGGACAACGGACTTGAAAACTATGGAGAAAAGCTTGAAGACAGTATTCATCTTCTTCTGGAGCGAAAAACCGAAAAGCTTTCTTCCTATAGGCAGACACTACTAGCCTATGACCCAAAGAAGATATCAGAAAAAGGGTTATGCGAAATCTTCAAGGACGGAAAGAAAACCTTCTCCGTCAAGGAACTCAAACCTGAAGACCAAGTCGAATTAGTCTACATAGACGGCAGAAGAGACGCGACGATTGATAAGTGAGGATAAATTTATGGAATTCAAGAAAGACTTAAGCAAACTGAGCTATGAAGAGCTGGAAAAGGAAGCTGATCTCGTTTTGACTGAACTTAACAAAAGCGATATCAGTCTGGATATGAGCACCAAGGTTTACGAGTACGGCAAAAAGATTGCCAAGGCCATGGACAGCACTTTGAAGCAGCTCCAGAAGGAAGTCACCGATACGGTCGAATAAAATGGCGGAAGAATTCAAGTTTCAACCAGTTTTGAAGAAACTGACCAAATCACAGCTTAAAGTACTTGCCAGCGATATTCGCGCTGACATACTTTCAAGTGTTTTGAAAAACGGCGGTCATCTTTCATCTAATCTTGGGACGGTTGAAATGGAAATGAGTCTGCTAAAGAACTTTGATCCCCTGAAGGATGATATTCTTTTCGATGTCGGTCATCAGATGTATACCTATAAGATTCTCACTGGAAGGAACCTTTCCACTATCAGAAAAACCGGAGGAGTATCCCCTTTCTCCCTAAAGGAAGAATCTCCTTATGACAAATACGACAGCGGACATGCCGCCAATTCCATCAGTGTCGCCTATGGCATGGCTAAAGCCAAAGCTCTTCAGGGCGACGATTCTTATACCATAGCCGTTATCGGCGACAGTTCCGTAAGTTCAGGTCTTTCCATGGAGGCCTTAGGGCTTCTTTCCCAGGACCGTAACACCAAGCTGATCATCATCATCAACGACAACGATATGTCTATCGGTCAGGATGTCGGCTTTATGGGGAAGAAATTTCAGAGTCTGAGGACTTCGCGTTTGTATTTCAGAATGTCCTCTTCCTTTGGAAAACATCTTAACCGTGATCACCATGGCTGGCGTTTCTTCCTTCATCTTCGAAATTTCAAGGATATGGTCTCCAGACTTCTCATCAAACCTAATGTCTTTGAGTCGATGGGCCTCAAATATGTCGGTCCTTTTGACGGCCATGATTTTGATTCTCTGGACTTAGCCATGGAGAAGGCCAAGGCAGTTAGCAAAAACAGGTCAGTGATCGTCCATGTTCTCACTAAGAAGGGGTTTGGCTATGCTCCCGCTATGTCAGACGAGTCAGGCGAATATCACGGCGTAGGCCCGGGATTTGATGATCCTGACCTTCCTAAATTTGGGTATCGTGATTTCACTGACGTCAAGGGAGAGTGGCTTTTTAAGTATATGGAAAAGGACAAAAAGGCCATAGTCATCACACCGGCGATGATCAAGGGAAGCGGCCTTACCAGAGTATTTCATGATTATCCCTCAAGGAGTGTCGATGTCGGCATCTGCGAGGAACATGCGGTGTCTCTGGCTTCTGGCTACGCCTTGAAAGGATATCATCCGATCGTCGATATCTACTCGACTTTCATGCAGAGAAGCTACGATGAGATAATCGAAGATATATCGAGAGAAAAAGTCAGTACGCTTTTTATTGTCGAAAGAGCCGGCTTGGTGGGAGAAGACGGATCTTCTCATCACGGTCTTTATGATGTGGCCATGATAAAATCCATTCCTTTCTGCAAGGTCTACATGCCTTTTGATGAAAAATCCGCTCTTTATCTTTTGAATAATGTTTCCTTTGAAGGAACACAGTCGACTTTTATCCGCTTCTCTAAGGAGATGCCCCTTGTTTTTGACAAAGACATCAAGGATGAAGAGGGGTTTGTCTTTATGAACAGAAAGAGACAGGACACCTTGGTCTTAGCTATCGGCCCTTTGGGTTACAATCTGCTACAGGAACTACCTGATACCTACGATAAAGCGATACTTCTAGACCTTCTTCCTGAAACCGACTCTTTGAAGAAAAATGAAATTGATATATATAAGAATGTAATCATTTACGACCCTTATTCGACTTCAAAAGGCTCTTCGGAACAGATAGGTTCACTACTTCTCAGCCTGAATTATCAGGGAAAATTCATTTCTTATGCCTTTGACAATGACTTCGTCACTTTCGGACAGACTAAAGATCTTCTCAGAATTTCGGACATGGATGTGGAATCTGTGAAGAAAAAAATAGTTTCATTGGATAAAACACCTACTTTGGTTTAATAGATAGTGAGAGCTAAATAAAATGATCAAAGAACTGCACATTTCGAATCTGGCCGTTATTCTAGACACGGAACTCGATTTCTCCTCTTCCTATGTCTCTCTTTTAGGAGAGACCGGTGCCGGAAAATCACTGGTTGTCGATAGTCTGGGTCTGATGAAGGGCGACCGATCAGATTTTGACTTGGTACGGGACCGGAATAACAAGGCGGTTGTTTCCGCCGTCTTTGAGTTGTCCGATCCTTTTATTCAAGAACATCCAGAAGTCAAAGACTATCTTGACGGACATGAATTATATGTAAAGAGAGTTCTTCTGCCTGACCGGACTAACCGCTCCTACCTCAACGGAGAACCAGTTTCTTTAAATGAATACCGCTTAGTGACCAAACATCTGATCGACATTCATTCTCAGGGTTCTAACAGCGACCTTCTAGATAGGAGCAAACATCTCTTCTATCTTGATTCCTATTCAGGAGAGAAAGACGAAAAAGTCCTTGAGAAGTACGTTACTCAATACTCTGGTTTACAGGAAAAGAAGAACGAATTAGGCCAGCTTATTGCCGAAAACAAAGAACTTGATTTGGAGTATCTGACTTTCCAGATAAAAGAAATCGAAAAGTATCATCTCAAAGACAATGAAATCGAAGATCTCAACGAAGAATTTAATTCTTTGCGTGGCTATGAAAAACTTCGGGAATCCTACGATGAATTCGACAAACTGATGTCCCTTCCTGAAGGACAACTAGATGATCTCTTGGCCTCAACTGAGAAGGGACTTCGTTCTTTAGAGGATACAGATCTCAAAGATGAAAGCCACGAATGTGTGATAGCCCTTAGAAACTATCTTTCATCCTTAGAAGCTCTCAGAGACAAATACCGCTCCCTTGATTATGATCCAAACCGCCTTGATGAGATAAACTCCCGTCTTTTCGACCTTAAGGGTCTCCAGAGAAAATACGGAAATAGCTCCAAGGCTATCTTAGATAAGCTAAATTCCTATAAGGAAATGCTAAAAAAGAGCAATGATTTCTCTGACTTGAAGAAGGATATGGAAACGGAGATTGCCAAGAAGGAAAAAGATTGCCTTGAAACAGCTTCTCTTCTTTCCAATATAAGAAAAGAAGGGGCTTTGAAGTTAGAGAAGGATATCGGGAAGGAAATGTCGTCTTTAGGTCTTCCGCAAAATGGATTCAAAGTCGATTTTACAGCATCTCCTTTAGGCCCTAAGGGAATCGATGACGTGGTGTTCAGGGTCGCTTTGAATGCCGGCCTCGATTACGAAGACCTGACCAAAGCCGCATCAGGAGGCGAAAACTCCCGTCTGATGCTGTCCTTAAAGACCGTCTTGAACAGTCTCGACCCCTATGACCTTTTGGTCTTCGATGAAATAGATACCGGTGTCAGTGGAAGAATAGCTTCTTTAGTCGCTAAGAAAATCAGGTCTATCTCTGATAAGAGCCAAGTTTTGGTGATATCTCACCTTCCTCAGGTTGTCGCAAGCGCTAACTCTTATTTAAAAATAGAAAAGAAGGTTGTTGACGATAATACCATAACTACCGCCCTGTCTTTAGACGCTAAAGATGCTTATAAAGAAGTCGCAAAGATGCTAGCCGGTGAAAAGGTGACTGAAACTGCCTTGAAACAGGCTTTGGAACTTATTGACGAATATCATAAATAGTCTTTTTCTTCCTTTAGAGTTAACATAATAATATGAAGAAAATCGCTCATATCGATCTCAATGCTTTTTTCGCTCAAGTCGAAATGCTCAAGAATCCTTCTCTGAAAGGAAAAATGATAGCAGTCGGAAACAGCGAAAGAAGAGGTGTCGTATCGACTTCCTCCTATGAAGCCCGAAAAATGGGCGTCTTTTCCGGTATGCCCATGTCGACTGCCTTATCTATCTGCAAAGGACTTATTGTCATACCCGGACACTATTCTGAATACAGCCGGATGAGCAAAATGTTCTTCGGCTATCTGAAAAAGAAGTTTCCCATTCTGGAGCAGGCCTCAATCGACGAGTGCTATATCGATATGACTGACTATCTTAGNNTCATTTCAACTTGCTCCTATCCGGCTAGGAAATTTGGTGTGCATTCAGGAATGCCGGTCAGTGAAGCTAAACGTATTTGCCCGAATTTATTAGTGATTCCCGGACATTATCAGTATTATGAAAACTTATCACGGAATTTCTTTTCATTTCTGAAAAAGAAATTTCCTATTCTGGAGCAAGCTTCCATTGATGAATGTTATATCGATATGACGGATTCCCTCCCTACAGGCAATGAATACAATTACCTTTTTGATTTGCAAATGGAAT
>DHDT01000079.1:30227-32914 GCA_002399505.1 Caryophanales bacterium UBA4869
TTTGGCTAAAATGGGCTCCGATTATAAAAAGCCCCTTGGATTGACGATTATGAGTCAGGACAACATTCCTAAATTGCTTTGGCCATTGGATATCTCTAAGATGTATGGCGTGGGCAAGAAAACAGCTCCTCGTCTTAAGGATTTAGGGATTAATACGATTGGTGATTTAGCAAACTGCTCGGATATGAAAGTCAGGAAGACACTAGGCAATTTGTTTGATTACCTGAAGAGCGAAGCAAACGGCTATGGTGATGATGTCGTCTCTATTGAAGCTTTTTNNGATGGGGTCAGATTATAAAAAACCTCTGGGTCTTACCATAATCACTGACGCTAATCTTCAGGAACTGTTATGGCCTTTGTCGATTGACAAGATGTATGGCGTAGGAAAGAAGACCGCCCCAAGGCTTAAGGAATTAGGTATCCAGACTATCGGAAATCTGGCTACAACGAAAGATCCGGAAGTCAAAAAAGCTTTGGGAAACATGTTCGAATATCTCCAGGGAGAGGCAAACGGATTCGGCGACGATGTTATCAAAACCGCTGCTTTTGACCCTAAATCCATCTCCGCTGAAAGAACCTTCAGCGAAGACTCAACTTCTTATGATGAACTTAAGAGCATGATCAAAAGCTGTTCCGAGGATGTCGCCAAAGAACTTGATTATTATCAGAAGGATGCAATCAGCATAGTCATCAAGCTCCGCTCAAGCGACTTTAAGACTAGAAGCAAACGAATGAGTCTTGAAAAACCAATCAATGGCTCTGACCAAGTCTTCTTTAACGCCATGATGATTTTTGATAAGTTCTATAAAGGCGAACCAATCAGACTTATTGGCGTTGGGGTCGAAAAGGTAGTGGAACGGATTGCTTCGGTCAAAGAAAACAAAGAGATTAAGAAAGAAGACACCATAATCCAAGAGCTGAATCAGGACATGTCATTCGGCGGAAAAATCTTCTTGGCGCCGAATGACATGTCCAAAAAATGAAAAGCAGTGAAGCGATTGAAGGTTATCTTACTTATTTGACCGCCGAGAAAGGTGATGGTCAAAAAACCATTAAAGCCTATCAAAAAGACTTAGAGGAATTCACCTCTCTTGTTGGGGACAAGGAAGCCTCAGAATTAAATGGGGATGACTTTATCCGCTTTTTGGATTGCCTGTCTCAAAAAGGCCTTAAGAAGTCTTCTTTGATACGAAAAAGCATGTCGGTAAGAGGATTCTATAAGTATTTGAAGAATGAAGGACAGGTTAACGTAGTTCTCGCTGATTTGGTTTCACCTAAAAAAGAGAAACGATTACCCAATGTCCTTTCGGAAGAAGAGATAGATTCTTTGTTTTCCCAAGTTGACAAAGAAACTAAAAAAGGAAAACTGGATTTGGCATTGCTGGAACTGGATTATGGAAGCGGCCTACGTGTCAGCGAACTAGTCAATATTCGGAAAGATCAGATAAATTATAAAGGCGGTTATCTGAAAATATTCGGGAAAGGAAGAAAGGAAAGAATTGTTCCTCTTGGTGAAGAAGCCAATATGACAATTCAATCTTATTTAGAAGAGGTCCGCAATGATTTATCGGCCAAAAATCCCTATTTGTTTTTGCATCCGGATGGCAAGAGAGTTTCTAGACAGTATTTCTTCCTTCGAATCAAGCACTATGCCAAACTGGCTGGCATAAATAAGACCATTTCTCCCCATACTTTGCGTCATTCTTTTGCCACTAGGCTTCTTGAAAAAGGAGCTCAGCTAAAAGATGTCCAAGCTCTATTAGGACATAGTCAGATTGAAACCACGCAGATTTACACTCATGTTTCAAGGACTTTAGAAACTTCCTCGTATGATAAGAGCATGAAACGCTAAGTGTCATAATTGTAATGAAGGCTTTTGCTTAGTATAATATTTGAAGAAATATACGAGGGATAAAATTATGAAATTCAAACGTGTCTTTGTCATCGTCATGGACAGTGTTGGCATCGGCGCTGAACCGGATGCAGCCAAATTTGGTGATGAAGGAACTAATACCTGGGTCCATACCGCCAATGCCTGCGGTGGATTGAAGATCCCCAATATTAATTCATTAGGATTAGCCGACTTAGCTGATGTCAAAGGATCATCCAAAGTCGCTCACCCCCACAGCTTCATTCAAACCCTGAGAGAAAAAAGCAATGGCAAGGATACTTTGACCGGCCATTGGGAAATGATGGGCATCTTAACGCCTAATCCTCTTATTACCTTTACTGAGCATGGCTTCCCCAAAGAATTAATCGATGAATTGTCTGTCAGAACCGGAAGAAAAATAATTGGTAATTATGCCGAATCAGGAACGGTGATTTTGCAACAGTTAGGTGAGCAGTCTATGAAGGAAGGAAGCCTAATTGTCTATACTTCAGCTGACTCCGTTCTGCAGATTGCAGCCCATGTCGGAGTAATTCCGCTTGATGAATTGTACCGTGACTGCGAAATTGCCCGAGAAATTACCTTGCGTCCGGAATGGCGAGTAGGAAGAGTCATCGCCCGACCGTTTGTCGGCGATAACAAAGACAATTTCACCCGTACATCCGATCGCCGTGATTATGCTCTTTCTCCTAGCGGCAAGACAGCCATGGATATCCTTACCGAAAACAAAAAAGAAGTCTTGGCCATTGGCAAGATTCATGATATCTTCAACGGCTGTGGCTGCAGCGAAAGCGTCCAC
>DHDT01000018.1:0-248 GCA_002399505.1 Caryophanales bacterium UBA4869
AGTGCCCGCACCTGTCCGGTGACATCGATGAGGTTCTGCCTGTTCGGCGGTGCGGCATTTATCGCCACCGCATACTCGGTCTCCTTCCTCAGGGGCTCCTTTTTGTTATCCTCGTTTCAGGAGGGAAAACAAATGGGAAGAAAATCTTCTTATGCGTCGGAATACAAGACGAGGCTTTTGTCTGACTGCCATGTCTCCAATCTTTCAATGGCAGCATTCTGCGGAAGGAACGGAATAAAGGTATCAAC
>DHDT01000018.1:341-2438 GCA_002399505.1 Caryophanales bacterium UBA4869
ACCTTGGAGTACTGGCTGAGGAAGGAGACCGAGTATTCGGTGGCAGTCGATGCCACACCGCCGAACAGGCACAACCTCATCGCCGTCACCGGACAGGTGCGGGCACTTGACGTCACCGACGAAGTCAGCCTGACAATCAACGGATTCAGCGTCAGGATCGGAAGGGGAGACCTTTCCTCGCTTATAGGTGCTTTGAAGGATGAATGAGCTTTTCGGAGAGACGAGGAAGATCTTCCTCTATCCCGGGACCACCGACATGAGGCTTGGGATATTCGGCCTGATCAGAAAAGTGACCTCTCCCGAGAAGGACTGCGCCTATGTCTTCTGCTCGAAGAGCAGGGTGACGGCAAAGATACTCATCTACGGAGGAAACCATGTATGGCTGCTCCAGAAGAGACTCTTCAGGGGAAGGTTCCCCTGGCCTCAGGACGGCAACGTCACCGAGGTCAGCGACGAGATGCTCAGGTTCCTGATGGTCGGAATAGACAAAGTAAACGACATCGAGCTGAAAGGAGAGGACAGAAAATACAGTCTCTTCTATAATCAGGAAAAAGCCCTGAAATATCGATAAAAAAGACATGAATTGGATAGACAATTTATGTCTTTTTTGGTAAAATAGTATGTATGAAAAACACGTTCACTGAGACTTCCAAGCAGGAAGAGAAAGCTCCTACATACGAGGAGCTTCTTTCGATGTACAGGAAGGCAAAGGAGGAAATATGTCAGAAGGACAGGCTGATAAAGGAGCTTCAGGCCGAGCTTGAGCAGAAGAAGAGAATCATCATCCGAGCCAACACCGAGCGCTTCCTGGACAGGGAGGACGGACGCGCCTATCCGGGCAGGAGCCGCTCCGAAGTCAGGAAGGAAGGGAGACTCCATCTGAGCAGGGACGGAAAAGGGAAAGGCGGACGGAAAGCCGGAACCAGGAACTATTCGCAGATGGACCTTGAGGAGCTCTCGAAAGGCAACGACGTCATAAGCAACGACTGCCTGGAGGAGATGAAGGCCAGCCACCCGGACTGGGACTTCGTCAGATTCGACGAGAGAACCTCCTATTTGGTCACAAGGGTCAGGGCGCACATCGTGGTCCACAAGGTCATCACCCCCGGCTATCTTTCCACCAGGCCGGACAGGACGACCGCCGTCGTCTCAGCGCCAAGCCTTTCGGTGATCAACCACTCCTTCGCGGGCGCCGGGCTTCTGAGCGACCTGGTGACGATGAAGTACGTCTTCGGCGTCCCTCCGCACCGCTACCGCCTCTGGCTCCAGAGGGAGGGAATCCATGTCGACCTGAGGACCGTCTACGGATGGCTCGAGTCGGTCTCCGACCTCTGCAGGCCGGTATATGACGAAATCAAGGGCGAGCTGGGGAGCCTTGGCTTCCCCGTCTACCACATAGACGAGACCTACTTCAAGATCGTCGACTTCGTGAAGGAAGGCAGGGAGAACTCCTACATGTTCATGCTTTCCGGCGAGAAGCCCGACAAAAAAGTCAAGCTCTACATGTTCTCGAAGGACAGGAGGACTGACCTGCTTCTGCCGGTCCTGAAGGGATACAGGGGAAAGCTGACGGTCGACGGCTATGCCGGATACGACCGCTTCGCCGGGGACATAGGCATCCAGTACTGCCTCGAGCATCTGAAGAGAAAGTTCGCCGATATCGCAAAGACGCTGACGGACAGCCAGAAGGAGAAATCGGCGTCCTTCAGGGCGGTGACGCTCATCGACAGGATACTCGCCAACGAGAAGGAAATCGCAAAGAAGGGGCTCACCCCCGAGGAGACCGTCAGCGAAAGGGCGACCGAGGGATACCTCTCCGACATCAGGGCATGCCAGGACTTCCTCTCAGGCATTGACGCGGCCGAGGAGTCAGACCTCGCGGCAGCCGTCGAATACTACAGGAACCGGAGCAAGGGGTTCTTCACCTTCCTGACCGACGGAAACCTTGCGGCAACCAACAACGAGGCCGAGAACTGCGCCAAGTCTTTTGCCTGCGTCAGGAAGAAACTCGCTGTTCGCCAAGTCGGAGAAGGGCGGCGAGAGCGCCGCCATACTGATGACGCTGGTGACGACGGCCATGGCAAACGGGCTGTACCC
>DHDT01000018.1:2537-4119 GCA_002399505.1 Caryophanales bacterium UBA4869
GCCATGGCAAACGGGCTGTACCCGGACCTTTATGTCGAGAAGATGCTGAAGAACATCGGCGCCGACCGCTCTGACTTATCCAAGTACATGCCCTGGTCCCCTTGGATGCGTGAAGGGATCGAGTACAGGAAGTAGACCGAAAAACCCATACGGATATCCGTATGGTTTTGCGGATATTCGCAAAAGCCCGGATTTTAATCTGAATCCGGGCTTTTTCTGTCAATATCTGCTGGCACGCATATCATTCGTGCTCACCGAATCAATATGGAAACTAACAACTTTTCATAGTTCTAGACTTCTTTGTTTATCTCAAAAATGACTGCCTAAAACCAAGGATGTTAAGAACCACCTGTTTCTGTAATATTTGACATCTTCCATAAGGGCAGACTACTTTGCCACATTATTGTCGGAGAAAAACGAGGTGGGCCTGATATTATGAGAATATTTTTATGTAGCTTTCCCCTTTACCCATATTATTAAAAATATGAGTATTTCATTTTTTAAAACGAAAATGACAAAAAGACAAGCAAAAAGCTTCCTCCATTCAGAAAAAATATTTTTTTCATCAAACCTATTCATAGTATTTCAAAGAATAATCAGCAAAGCATTATGAAAAAGTATGAACTATGAGCTATATTTTATTATTTTGACCTTCTAAGTCTTCCTTCACGTATTCTTCTCCTGTCTTATTCTTCAGCATCTCTTTAGATGCATTAGACAAACCATTGTCGGTAAGACAACTCAAATCACAAGTGGACAATTTATCAAGCTGTTCTTTAGTAACCTTCCCGTCTCTATAATCTCTGACAATCTTATTCTCATACATCGAATACTTCTTCTTTTTAAGGAAACGAAGAAATTTATGATGAATCACCCAGAAGAATGGCTTATAGAAGTATTTATGCATGGCAGGAGAAACAGATCCGATCATCCAGCAGTTTCTATCACAATGTCTAACCTTAATTCTAACACCATCAGCCTGCTTGGAATTCCACAACTCATCCCAAGACTGAGTATTAAGGTTACCCATTACTTCCTTATTCTTAGTTCCGTTGCAAGGCATAACATCTCCATAGGGATCAATAAAGAAAGTATCAAAAGCCATATCGCAGGGGAGTAATCTCTTCTGACCAAAAATATAATTGATCAAGCCATGGTTGAAATAGGCACGGAACCACTTCTTTGGAGAATTCGATTTAAGAAGTTCATTAACCAGATCTTCAAAGTTCTGAGCAACCATCAAACGATCATGGATAATGTTTTTATTTTCGACAAAATAAAAGGAATTATGAAGAGAGGCTGTAGCAAACTCCATATTCATTTGTTCACTGAGTTTATATAGAGCAACTAAGTCTTTGGCATTCTTATCCTGGACAGTCATTCCAAAGCCAACATCAGGATGTTTCATTTCAACCAATTTCTTTAAGGTAGAGTATCCACGATTGAAGCCATCAGGAAGACCCCTGATTTCATTATTAGTCTGTTCTAGACCTTCAATTGAGATTCTAATGCCTACTTTAGGAAATTCCTGACATAACTTAATAATTCTATCTGTAAAAAAACCATTGGTAGAAATAACAAT
>DHDT01000018.1:4179-4725 GCA_002399505.1 Caryophanales bacterium UBA4869
CCTGGCATAACTTAATGATTCGATCAGTAAAGAAACCATTGGTTGAAATAACAATACGCTCAGATTTCTTATAAAGCTCCCTAACAATATCATAAATGTCTGTTCTGATAAAAGGCTCTCCGCCAGTAATATTAGTGAAATACATCTGAGGAAGCTTTTTTATAGTTTCAATAGATAATTCTTCGTTTGGCAAAGATGGAGCTTTAAAGCGGTTGCACATTGTGCATCTGGCATTGCATCGATAAGTAATAATAACAGTACCATTTAGTTTTTTCATTTTACTTTTCCCGCTTTCAATTGTTTTACATAATATAGTAATCTATCCACATATTCTACTGGAGAAAACAAGGCCACAGCCTTTATCATTGAGGCCTTGCAGAAATCAAAATATTCCTCATTACTTAAAGTGATAATTTGATTAATCCTGCTATACAATTCTTGAGTCGAATTAAACACAAATCCGTTCTTTCCATTCTCAACTAACTCAGGTAGGCCGCCATAAGAAGAAACAATCAATGGCTTTCCTAAAGCCATAGCCTCCATTGC
>DHDT01000018.1:4834-19681 GCA_002399505.1 Caryophanales bacterium UBA4869
TTCATACCATTTAGATGGTAATAGAACGCATCTAGAATTTTTAATATATGTATCTAACTCTTTACCTTGAATAAAGCCTTTGAAGTCGACATTATTAAGGGAATTTTCAGAAACATATTTTTTCAGTTCATCTACTTGTGGACCAGTACCAAGAAGGACCAGTCTATAATTGATTTGTTTCATCACTTCAAGTAGAGAAAGAATTCCCTTTTCTTTTGATAATCGTCCAAAATACAAAAGATATCCTTCATCATGATTATTTATTTCATAAGAGGTATCAAAAGGAAGAGGGTTACGCAAGCAAATAATGGGTGATTTAGTGAAGTGAGCTTCTGTCAGCTTCTTTTTGTAAAACTCAGATGGGCAAACAAATAGATCAACTTTGTTGTACCAATTATGTTTTTTTATCTGCTTGGCTTCATAGGTGGATAAACAGCTCATTAAACTTGAACCATGAATACATTTGTTTTTCTTACAAAAATTAAAATTCCCATGTAAACATTTTTCACATGTTTTACCTTTTCCATCTAACATAGTATAGGCTGGACAAACACAAATAAGATCGTGCATAGTCCAGACAATGGGAATGTCTTGATTAAACTTCTTTATTGCATCAATAATAGAACAGGTAATCTGTTTATGAACCAAATTCAGAATTACTAAGTCAGGATTAGTGTCCTTCAATAACATCATCATCTTTTGATAAGCTTCTTTTGAATAAGCAATATGAAGAACCATATTAAGCTTACTTTTCAATCCACCATCAACAGATGCTTTCTCGACAAAGTACTTTTCTTGATTACACGGAACATTTCTTTCATCTTTCATAGAGAAGAAGACAACCTTATGCCCCATCTTTGAGAAAGCATCAGCCAAAGTGAAATAGTACTTTTCTGATCCTCCTTTAAAATAATGGAACTTATTGACTAAAAGAATAGTCATATTATTTTTTCCCTCTATAAACGTCAAGTATAGTATCACTCACTTCATTCCATGGTAAATTTCTTGAATTGCATTTTTCTTCATTATTATTCTTGAACAGAATAAAGGAGAGCTTTTTTATTAGATCTGGAATATCTCCCTTTTTAAAAGAATAACAATTATCACCGATAATATCCTTATTCTCAGGAATATCACTGACAAGACAAGTATTTCCATAACTCATTGCCTCTAGTAAAGACATAGGCATGCCTTCAATATCAGAAGGCAAAACAAACAAGAAAGCATTAGAGTATAGTTCTTGAAGAATCTGCTCCTCAGCAAACCCGGTCATGATAATAGAATTATCGTCTTTGACCATCTCTAAAATACTATTACAATAATCTTCACTATGAGAGGAAGAACCGGCAATAACTAACTTTTTATCGCCTTTTACAGTCTTATCCAGTCCTTTCCAGGCTTGTATGAGATAATGAAGCCCTTTTTCAGGAACGATTCTAGCCACAAAAAGAATATAGGAATTCTTAGTTAATCCCCATTTCTTATTAATAATATCAGGATCATGAAATACGGGTTCGCTGACACCATTAGGAATAACTATAGTATCTCGATTATATTTACTCTTAAAATACTCTTGAGCAGACTTAGACAAAACAATTATCTCATCAGCATATTTGACAGCGTTTTGTTCACCTTTCAGCAATACTTTTGTGGCTAATCCACCCCACTTACCTCTTTGCCAATCTAACCCATGAATAGTGACAACTATTTTATATTTCCTGTGTTTTCGATTTGGTAATAGATTCAAAAAAAGACAGGGTCCTTCAGCGTGAAAATGAAGTATATCAAAACAGCCTTTTTTAGCAATCCTTTTAGCTTTGAGTGTGGCAAAAAAAGAATATACAGTAGCATCCAATGCTTTAGAATCAATGGTAAAGATGTTTTCTATTTTACATCCTTTATATTCACTGATTTTTGGGTATTGTTTTCTTCTGCGATTAAAAATAGTGACTTCGTTTCCTTTATTAACCAAATTTGTAGATAACTGTTCAACAACAACTTCAACACCACCTTCTCTAGAAGGGACATATTTCTGACCAATCATTGCTATTTTCATGATTGAACTATTCGCCTGAATGATCCGTCAATACAAACCAGAACCCTTTGAATATGATCTTCATATCCAAAGACAGACATCTCGTTTCAATGTACTCAATATCTAAGTTTACCCACTGATCAAAAGAAAGCTCATTCCTATTATGAGTTATCTGCCATAGACATAACAAACCGCCTTTGACATCAAGTCTCTGCATATCCTTAGCCGTATACTTTTTAACTTCCTCAGGAATAGGAGGTCTAGGACCGACAACCGATAGTCTTCCTAAAAAGATATCGGCAATCTGAGGAAGTTCATCTAAAGAAGTCTTTCTCAGGAATCTTCCAAACTTAGTGATGCGGGGATCATTTTTCATCTTGAAAGCCGGGCCATCAGATTCATTAAGTCTTTTGTTGATAAGACTGTCTTTCATCTTATCAGCATCAGGAACCATAGATCTGATCTTATGGAACTTAAACGGCTTACCGCCTTTTCCTATTCTAACTGATGTATAAATAGGATTATGGCCGTCTTCACAGAATTTTATAAACATCAATAAGAGTATAAACCAACCAAAGGCAAGAAGAACAAGGAATGAGGATATGATATCAAAGGTACGTTTGAAGAAAAGATAGGATTTCCCGCCTTTACCTCTGATAATCGGTTTTTTATCTATGCTTTCTTTATTGTTTAAAATTGTGCCGTCTGTATAGAGAGCAGTGGAATTATCGCTGGCAACAGACAAATCAGAACTATATTCAGTATTTGATTCTCCCATAATTGTTCCCCTTATTCCCTTCCTAGCAATTATTTAGAAAAAACTAATATTTTAAAAATAGGTAATTCTAATGCATTTGATAGGCTGGCACGGCATTATTCTATCACCGAAATTAAAGTAAAGACATACAGGATAATAAAATGTAAGCGCTTAAAACGAAAGTCCTAAGTATAATCCAATATTTTTATGCCAATTTTACAACTACATAGTGAAGCTGCAATTAATTAACAAAAATTAAAGAGAAAAATAATTTATTTTCTTTCATACCAATTTTATTATATTTTTGACGCTTTTTTTACTTAGTTCTTAAAAGAACCCTTGAATTTCAAATATGGGTTTCCAACAAGTTTTACTAAAAGCATAAGTAAAAATATCAAAAGCTGTTTAAATTAATCAATTTTAAATAATATTTCAATATTAAAAAATTCCTTAACAAGCCCGTTGTTGTAATTTCTTGATTTTTAAAGCCTTAATGTTAGAATACTCTTGCGGTTTAATTTTTTTACTATATATAAATATGAATTAGTAAACTAAAAAAAGAGGATAGCATGGAAGAGAAAAACATAAACAGGGGTTTCGATCAGGTCAATACCGATAACTCCGACTCCGAAGAAGAAAATGGTGTCACCTTTGGTGACGTCATGAGAATGATTCTCAAACATTGGAAAGAGATGATCATCTTCTTCCTTGCCGCTCTTATCTGTGGAGGGATCTATTCCTTTGGTATACAAAAGCCAGTCTGGACATCAACAGGATCTGTCATCATCCTAGCTGATAACAATACTGACAGCACAGATTCCGGCAGTCTTGACAGCAACAACCTCAACCTATCATTGAACCTCATCCCTTCCATCGTCGATTTCATGAACACGGGAGAAGTCCTTACTTCCACCTTAGAAGAAGTCAATGAGTCGACAAAGAACAACTTCACCTATGATGAGATGGATAAGATGGTCACAGTAGCCTCAAGAACCTATACCAGCACCCAGAAATCCTTATTTATTGATATCAATGTCTCTACTGACAATAAAGACTTATCAAAGACAATCGTCAATTCTGTCATCAATAACTCAATTGAAATATCTAACGATACTTCAAAGAGCTATCACTTGGCCTTTGGAAAGAGAATAGTCATCTCCACTACCGCCAACACTCCCGTTAACACCGCCATGTCCAAGGTAAAGATCTTATTGATAGCAGCCTTAATCGGCTTAGTAGTCGGAGTCTTATACGGAATCATCTTCGAGTTATGCGATACCAGAGTAAAGACTGTCAAGGAGATAGAATCCTTGACGGGAGTCAAGGTTATCGGTCTCATACCCGACATCAGCACTGACTTAAAAGCAGTTACCGCAAATGAAGAAAACAGCAATAAGGAGACCAAGTAAAATGGCTAAACAAAAAGAAACACATACTTCTCTAGTCATCGATAACTTCAGCTCCGTAACAGCCGAAGCCATTCAGAAGCTTCAGACCAATATCTCCTTTGCCGGTGTTGAGCATCCTCTAAAAGTAATCGGTATCACTTCCTCTATTGAAGGAGAAGGGAAATCCACTCTGACTGTCAATATGGCCAACACCTATGCCTTCAGAGGTGCCAAGGTCCTGATTGTCAATCTCGACTTGAGAAGACCTACTATCCACAGATTATTGAATATCCCAAACAAAATCGGTATCACCGATTATGTGACTTCCGATGATTTAAAACCGGAAGACATCATCAATACCGTTCCTTCCGGAATTGATATCATCAACGCCGGAACCAGAACCCCTTTCTCAACAAAGATTCTCAATTCTCCTAAGATGGCTCAACTGATTGAAAAGCTTCGTCCCACATATGACTATATCCTAGTCGATACTCCTCCTGTTCTCTTAGTCACCGATGCCATCATCTGCTCCAAGTTCATCGACGGAATGATTATGGTCTGCAGCCAAAAACGGACCAAGAAAAAAGATTTGGTCAATTGTGTCAAAACCATGGAAGACAACCACGTCAACATCATCGGTGTAGTCATGACCGAAGTCAAAGACTATTCGCAGATTGGAAGCGGAAGAGAGCTTCATCAATACTATTACGGTTCAGAAAACAAAAAGAAGTAAAAATAGGCACCAGCTGCGGCTGATGCCTATTTCTTTTGTTCTTCGGCCACGGCCTTCTTTTTCTTCTTCTTTTGAATGATGACAAATATCAAAACCACAATCAGAATACCAAAGACATATCCTGATGAATCAATAAGAACATCGATAAATGAAGGGCCTCTGCCCTTAGCAAATAACTGACAGACCTCAGATAAAGTCGCCAATAAGAAGGCATAGACCGCATTGACTGAGGAGACGATGAGAAGACGATGCTTTCTGTCTTTAAACAGAACATCGATACTAAAGAGAATACCGAATATTCCAGTGACAAAGAAGAGAGAAAAATGGCCGATGATCTTTCTGGTCCAATAATTGATATTGTCAAAAGTATCACCGTCAACAGAAGTTATCGAGACAGTGACTTTATCAAAGACTGTGCTGTCTTCTTTCCAATAGGCAGAGATCTCGACATTGCCCTTCATATATCCAACTAGAAGGCCTTTGGAGTCAATTGAGGCGATAGCTGTATTTGAAGAAGAAAAGACGACTTCATCACAAGTGACAGGAAGACCGGTTTTCGAAGACAGGGAATACTTGATACTGGCGGTCTTTCCATATTGAATGGAAGCTTCACTGAGCTTAAGAGAATCCGCCTTTACTTCATTGACAGTCAAAGAGAAGGAAAGAGTCACTTCCTTAGAGGCTAAGGAAGTGACATTGACAATCGTCTTTCCTTCCTTAAGTCCGACAAAAGAACCATTTTCATAAGAGACATTCTGATTATCGGTGACTACTGAGATATTCTTATCAGAAGCATCAGAATTGAACTTGATAGCAAAAGGAAGAGAAGAACCGACATATAGTTCCTTTGATCCTTCATAGGACATAGAGACAGTGTCGACTAGAGTTCCCTCAACGACATTCAAAGTAGCTGCATTGCTGACAATAGAAGGATTATCGATACTTGCAGCCGTTATCGATGAAGAACCGATTTTATAAGTGCGAATCACGCCTTTTTCATCGACAGAGGCAACATCAGTATCAGAGGAATGAAAGACAAGATCGGCATAGTCTGTTTTCTCAAGATTTGAGGAAACAGATATGATATCAGTCATTCCCTTAATGACTTGGCCTTGATTAGAAAGTGACAGGGAAAGACTAGTCAAAGGTTCTTTCCTGACAGCAATATTCAAAGAAGAAGAAAGAGAAGAGTCAAAAGAAGAAACAGCCTTCAAAGTCACAAATCCCGGCTTTAAACCTGTAAGAGTGCCGTCCTGATTAAGAGAGACAGCTTCTGTGTCTCCGGTAACAGAATAAGAGACTCTTTTATCCGTAGTGTCAGAAGGAGAAAACACCAGAGAATAAGTATTGGTTTTACCGATGAGCAAAGTGTTTTCTCCTTCAAGAGAAACACTGCTAGGATCAACGACAGTCGCAGTCTTTGGTCCTCTATCAAAAAGCCAAGCCAAAACTTTGCTCTGCGAAGAAGAGCCTGACGAAGGTATGCCGCCTTCAATGACGATAATGAGGGAAAAGAGAATGAAGAAGAAGAGAAAGAATCGGTCTTTGATTTTCATTTTAAAAATTTCTAATAGAAACAAAGTCAAAACAAGTATACTATCTTAGTAACGAAAAAATGAAAAAAATCATTTTTATATGCGAAGGGAATATCTGCCGCTCCCCAATGGCAGAAATGATATTCCAAGATATGATAAACAAAGCAGACTTAGGGGATAGCTTCTCTGTCACTTCCAGAGCCGCCATTTTTGAGACAGCAGGAGAAGATATGTACGCTGAAGCGAAAAAGGAATTGATCAAACACGATATAAAAATTCTTCCCCATACCGCTAAACAGATCACCTATAAAGACTATATGGAAGCTGATTATCTTGTGGGAATGGATAACTATACTCTGCTTCTGGTGAAAAGAGCTATCTACTTAAAAGGAAACGAAAAACTATTTCGATTATTGGATTTCACCGATAGACAAGGAGATATCAAAGATCCCTATGGCACATTAAACTTCGACAAAGCCTATCAGGATATCTATTATGGATGCCAGGGATTTCTAAAATACCTGATAAAGAAACAGGAAGAAGAGACAAATACTGTCAATAACTAAAAATAGTTCACTTCGGTTTAAGAAGTGAACTATTTTTCTATCCGTCTTTAGACTAATATCCCATGCCTTCATCACCGCCTGCAGGAGCAGCAGGAGCGACTGGAGGCTTAGGAAGTTCGGTGACGATAGCTTCAGTAGTAATGAACAGAGCCGTGATAGAAGCAGCATTCTGAAGAGCGGTACGGCAGACCTTGGTAGGATCGATAATGCCGGCTTCAAGCATATTGACTACCTTGCCGGTCTTAGCATCGAAACACATACCAGCCTTGCGGGTCTTCTGAGCTTCGATAACATCATTGCCATCAAATCCGGCATTGACGGAAATCTGATAAAGAGGAGAAGACAAGGAGTTGAGAACAACATCGATACCCTTCTGGACATCTCCGTTTTCATCCTTGAGCTTGCCCTTGAGTTCCTTATAGACATCCATTAAGGCAGCACCGCCGCCAGCTACGACACCTTCATCGACAGCGGCAGCTGTCGCATTGATAGCATCCTCTAAACGGAGCTTCTTATCCTTGAGTTCAGTCTCAGTGGCAGCTCCGACTCTGATAACGGCAACTCCCGCCGAGAGCTTAGCAACTCTCTTCTGAAGATTCTTCTTATCGTAATCTGACTTAGATTCGGCAATCTGACCTTTGAGTTCTTTGACACGGTCATCAACAGCGATCTTCTCACCGGCTCCGCCGATAAGAGTAGTGCTGTCCTTAGTGACTCTGACCTTCTTTGCAGAACCCAGATCCTTGACAGTGATATCCTTGAGATTCATAGAAAGATCTTTGCTGAAGAAGTTGGCACCAGTCATAATAGCGATATCCTGAAGCATATTCTTCTGGTTATCACCAAACTCAGGAGCCTTGACAGCAACGACATTGAAAGTTCCGCGAAGCTTATTGACAATCAGGGTAGAAGCGACGTCGTTATCGACATCATCAGCGATGATGATGAGAGGACGATGAGCTTCGACTACGGACTGAAGCATCGGAAGGATATCCTGAATATTGGAGACCTTCTGATCAGTGACCATGATATAGGCATTTTCAAACTCAGCCGTCATACGTTCACTGTCAGTGACCATATAAGGAGAGATGTAGCCTTTATCAAACTGCATACCCTGGACGACTTCTAAGGTAGTATCAAAACCCTTAGACTCATCGACGGTGATGACACCGTCTCTGCCTACTTTATCCATAGCCTGAGCGATGATCTTTCCGATTTCATCATCTCCGGCTGAGATAGCGGCAACAGAGGCAATATCGCTGGAAGTTGAGATCTTCTTGGAATTCTTAAGCAACTCATCCGATACAGCCTTTGAGGCTTTATCGATGCCGTTTCTTACTAAGACCGGGTTAGCACCCTTATCAACAGCTTCAAAACCGCGATGAATCATAGCCTGAGCTAAGACAGTGGCGGTAGTAGTACCATCACCGGCGATATCATTGGTCTTGTTGGCGACTTCATAAACTAACTTGGCACCGGCATTCTGCTCTTTATCGCCTAATTCGATTTCACGGGCAATGGTGACACCATCATTGACGATGATGGGGGCTCCATAGCCTCTGTCAAGAGCGACATTTCTTCCTTTAGGTCCTAAGGTAAGCTTGACAGTATCAGCTAAGGCATCAACGCCTTCAAGCATATTGTCACGAGCAGCCTTACCATAAGTAATTTTCTTTGACATGTTTATATATGACCTTTCAATAATTAATCGACAATAGCTAAGATATCCTTATCCTGGATAAGCATCATCTTTACTCCGCCTTCATCATAATCGGTAGTTGAATACTTCTTATAGACAACCTTATCTCCGACTTTGGCTTCGACTGTGATCTTATGACCCTCTTCATCCGTATATCCGGGTCCGACAGCTACTACTTTAGCGATAGCAGATTCATTTTCGTGACTCGAAGCGATAATGATTCCACCGACCTTCTTCTCTTCCGGAATCTTCTCTAAGACGACATAATCTCTTAATGGCTTGATCATTTTAAGTCCTCCGTTTTAGCAATCTTTTTATTCGACTGCTATTATTATAAAGCGAGAATTAGCAATTTCAAGTGTGAAGTGCTAATTCTCGCTTTATCAGACAGATTTTCAAGTGTTGAACAATATCTAATATAGGGATGTACAAAGCCTTTGTTAGTTTAAAACGCTTTAAAAGTTATTAGATATACTACATACCATATAAAGACAATTCGATTCTATATGTCCCAGAAACCGACAAGAAAAATAAAGATGGTTTTCTTTAGATTAATAGAGAGTAAACTCGTACAATAAAGCAAAAAACCAAGACTCTTTAAAAAACTGATTTAAGACAATCATTGATTTATTAATGAAAAATATGATTAATCTTATAATTTGGCCTTTTTGATTGTGTAGTCCTCTGCAATTATATCCTTGTTATTATTTAATAAAAAAGTAAGAAAAAGAGGGATGGTAAAAACTCCGTTTTCAAACCCGATATTTTTATTCTTAATACAAATCAGTCTGGTTTGACCATAATGCTCTTTATTTTGAAGAACGGTTTTTGCACTCTTAGCTGTCCCATTTTCAGCTTTCACTTCTAAAAGCGTGCTGACTACTTCATAATTGATAACAAAATCGATTTCCAATCCCGAGGTCTTTGAAAAATAAAACAGAGGAACATCATTTTTCAAAAGAGAGTCGGCAACCAAAGACTCATACAATAAGCCTTTTGCCTGTCCGAGTTGTCCACTTAAAATAGCCTGAGTCGTTCCCTCTTCCAAAGAAGAGACGAGTAAACCTATATCATTAGGATAAATTTTAAATTGCTTATAAATTTCATTTGTTTTCAAAGGAATAGAAGGAATGGACAAGTTAAATGATTTTGAGATAATACCAGCATCACAAAGATATTCAAGGGCATCATTCTTAGATGACTGATTACCGATGCCTCCAATCTTTGATACTATGTATCTTTTATTTTCTTTGCCTAAAAAAAACGGAATAAGATCATAGGCATTTCTTATCCTAGCTACTTCATTTAATTGAAAGCTGTTTTTTCCGGCTTTTCCTTTTCTCCTTCCAAAATCATTTTGCAGATCTTCGGAAATATTATGCAAGGTCCTTTGTGCTAAAGAAATATTATGAGTAGAAAGAAAAACATCAACCACTTCAGGAAAACCGCCAATGCAAAGATATTGTTTAAACAAGCCACTATAAACATCAAACAAAGATTTAGCCAAAGGCTTTTTTTCAGCAAAACACTTTCTCAAAACATTTATATGTTGTTCTGTGTATCCATTAGCCCAAAGGAACTCTTCAAAATCCAACGTCTTCATAGTATAACTATCTTCATAACCCACGGGTAAAGGAGTTGAATCATCAGAAATATAGCCTTTGATTCCTAGAAAAGAGCCCGTAGAAATAATATCAAACCGTTTATCCAAAAAGAATTCTTTAAGACTTAATCTAGCTCTTGGGCATTCTTGAATTTCGTCAAAAATGAAAACCGTAGTTTTTGGTTCAAATATAGTATTTGGAAAATGAGCCGATATAAGTGGGAGAAGTTCGTTAATTGTAAGACTTCCAGAAAATATCTCAGTCAAAGAGGGGTTACTCATAAAATTTAAATATATAACATTTTTATAATGTTGTGCTGCAAAATGACGAACACTATATGTTTTACCTGACTGCCTGATTCCTTTAATTAATGCCGGCTTATGATCTGGAATATTTTTCCAATTATTCAGCCAATTATTAATTTTTCTTTTAAGTTCCATGGCACTATTTTATTAGTGGAAAGTAAAAAATCAAGCGAGTTTCATAAGCAAAAAGTAAAAAGTTAAAGCGAGTTTATACATTAAAAAGTAAAAAAGTAGACCGAGTTTTAAAAAGAAAAAGTAAAAAGATGATTCCAATAATCTTTTATAAAAGCATTTCTATTCTTTTGCTTAGTCAGAGAAATTTAGAGGAATCAACCAATTTCAGCCGATTTATTGAGCACCTTAGATATAAACTTTTTAGGTACTAGATGTGAGAAAAGGTGTGCTAGTTTAATCTTAAAGCCTGGAACAATCTCCAGTTTACCTTTAAGCAAACCTTTTATAGCAGCTTTTCCGACCTTTTCCGGTTCTAAAGTCCCAATCTTAAACTTGCAATTAGCTTCTTTTTCAAAATCAGTCTTAACAGGACTAGGACACAAAGCCGATATAGTGACTTTGCTCTTTCTGTCTTTAAGCTCACGATAGTATCCATGAGCCAGCCAATAGCAGAAAGACTTTGTCGAATAATAAACCGTCATATAAGGAGCAGGACCAAAACTTGCAGCCGAACAAGTCATCAGTATCCTTCCACTGTTTTTGATGATGAATCTCTTTAAAAAAGTCTTCACCAGAATCAATGAGGCAATATCGTTGAGCTTAACCATATTGACCTCTTTTTCCAGAGAAGTATCTGTCAGTTTTCCAATATCTCCGTATCCGGCATTATTGATAAAGACATCCATATTAAGATTCTCAGTATCATCTAAAAGACGATAGCACTCTTTTTCATCAATCAGATCATATGAAGAAAAAGAAACCTTCCTATCAGGATATCTTTTTATGAGTTCCTGGGTTTTGCCTTCTTTTCTCGAGACCAGAAATACATCATATCCTCTCTTGAGAAGTTCATCAGCCATACAATATCCAATACCGTTAGTTCCGCCTGTGATCAATGCCAACATGATAATTCTCTCCCTGTTAATAAAAGGCCGGCTAAGCCGGCCCTATAATACTACTTGACCAAATCAGCTAATTCTTTAGCAATCTTTCCGCCTAAGGCAGCGTTGTTTTTAATCAAAGCGATGTTAGATTCGAGAGATTTTCCACCAGTCAGACCAACTAGTTTATCAAGAAGATAAGGAGTTACGGCCTTGCCGTGGATATTGTCTTTCTCCATCATAGCCAGAGCTTCTTCAATCTTTTCTTCCATGACATCCTTATCCAATGAATACTCAGGAGGTATAGGATTTACAATCAAAGAACCCTGATGAAGGCCAAGCTTCTGTGAATCGAAGATCATCGAAGCGATATCATGTGCTGATTCAGCACTGATATCCAAAGGATAGGAAGATTCTCTGGTATAGAATAACGGCAGAGTCTTAGTGCGATAACCGATAACAGGGACACCCTTAGTCTCTAGGTATTCAATGGTACGGGGAATATCGAGGATTGCTTTAGGACCGGCACAGATGACATTGACCGGTGTGCGATTAAATTCTTCTAAGTCGGCTGAGACATCCATGGTTTCATTGAATCCGCGGTGAACACCGCCGATTCCGCCTGTAGAGAACACTTTGATGTTTGCTAAGTGAGCCAAGATCATCGTCGCAGCAACCGTTGTCGAACCTGTCAGGCCACTGGCAATACAATAGGGAATATCCTTACGGGATACCTTGATGGCGGTGTGATTCTGACCTAAAGCTTCTATCTCTTCTCTGTTAAGTCCGATACAAATCCTTCCATTGATGATACCGATAGTATAAGGTTCACCGCCGTTCTTTCTGATTTCTTCTTCGCAGGCTAACGCGCATTCGACATTCTGAGGATAAGGCATCCCATGAGTCAAAACAGTCGTCTCTAAAGCAACAGCGGGACGTCCGGATAAATCCGGAATATCCTTAATCGAATCTGAAATATCCATATTCATTCTCCTTCTTTTCTACTTTTTAATAATATGGTAGCGAATAAAATGGTTATAGTGACGACCACCCCTCAAAATGAGATCAGAGAGAGGGTACATCTGAGGTTCAATGGCAATAGCTCTTCTTCTCTTCAATCCGGGAAGGTTAGTGAATTCAACGTCAGTCATCGAAGAGTCAACATAGAAATTGACGGCTCCATAATCAGTAAATGTTTCCAGAGTAAGCTTAGGTGTATCGAGAATCACCTGAGGGTTGTTTCCGTCGACATTGTCGAATAAAAAGCAATGATCAAGCGTTCCTATTTCAGGAATATCAATCTTAATCATATCGAGTTTGTCTTTGAGAAGACTGGGATTCCTGAAGTCTAAATACTTAGGAACATTGACGGTTCTGTTGATAAGCTGAGTTCCTTTTTTAAAAGCTCCATACTTAGAGGCATTGACCTTGAGAGTATAGTTATCAACATTCTCAGAGCGGAAGATATTCCAATAGATATGATTCGATAAAGAGACAGGAGTATCTTTGTCGCTTTCAGCTTCAAAAGTAATCAGCAGATCATCGCTGTTCAAAGGCATAGAATAGATGACTCTTACGGTGAGATTTCCAGGGAACCCGCATTCTAAATCAGGTGAATGATATTCAAAGATGATTTTAGGAGCGCCGTTGTCGTTTTCGACAGTCGCCGAAAATTCCCTGAAAGACAGGGATTCCATGATGCCGCCATGAAGACAGATACCCTCTTCATCGCCCAAAAGACGGTAGACTTCGTCTTCCATCTTCAGTCTTGATTTGATACGTCCGGCCACTCTTCCCAAAGTCTTACCAAAAAACTGAGGAGAACATAAAAAGGCTGAAGGATCACTAAGCTCCAATATCAGCGGTTCTCCGTCAAGTGTAAGAGATTTGACTCCGGCACCCAATGAAGAGAAAGTGCCGACTAACCCTCTATTGTTACTAATCGTAAGATATCGGGATATTAGCTTAGTTTCTTCAGCCATTTTCGTTATTTCTTTCTTAAGCTACTTAGCTTCAGGAGCTTCAGGAGCGGCTGGGGCAGTCTCAGCAGCAGGCTTTAACTTGCCGTCCTTAAATGCCTTATAACGGAAATCAAGGTCATCGGCAAAGAAGCTAGTGCAATGCTTGTTGAATTCATCAGGGTTGTTCTTCATGTCAGCCTTAAAACGTTCAACAGCGGCTTTCTGATCATCTCTCCAGGCATTGGACATGACAAGACGATTGTTGTCAAAAATATCCTGAACTAAGATAATGCCCTGTTTCTGATCAGCGGCATTGGCAAAGAAGGCATATCTGGTTTCAGTCTCCGCATCATCATAAACAAAGGTTGACTCAAACTTGGTCTTGTTTCCTTTGCCGTCATCTAAGTCAATCTGAGCCTTGACCTGTCCATTAAGTAACTGGGCAGCGGCTGAGATGGTCTTGTAAGAAGGTAAGAGATGAGCCTGTAAAAGCTCAGTCATCATATCAACACGCTTTCTGAGATCAGCGTTATTGCCGACAATCAGCTTAAGCTTCTTGGAATCAGGAGTGACAGAGAAAAGATACTGACCACCGAATGAAAGACCGATGCAGGAAACAAAGAAAATACGGGAGACATAATCAAAATAACGATAGACTTCAATCATTGTGACATCACGTCCGATAGAAGACTTGAGTTTGACTTCGACACCATGATTGGGAAGAGGATTCTCAACGACGATCTCATATTCGAGATTCTCTTCGATTTCCGGAGGAACAAGCTTTAAAGTAGGTTTGACATCGACATTATAATGACGAGTCTTATCAGCAGCAGTCTGTAAATCAGTGATTTCAGTGACAGCGCCGGTATCATAAGCGATATTGAAGATACGATAGATTAAAAGAGGCATATCATCGCCTAAGCAATAAGCTTCGATAGTTCCATCAGCCAAAGTCTCAGTATGAATAAGGGTCAGTTTGGTAGAACGAACATACTTCTTGCTGTTCTCGTCGGCAGCAGCCTGAATCTTCTTTAAGATTTCTTCGTTTGTCATGATCATGCTCCTTAAATAGCGTTAATAACACACGTATGGGACTATTATACTTTTTCGGTCTATTTATTTCCATTATTTCTATAAAAGTATAGTAACTGACTTTGGAACCGCTATTTTACAGATAATCAATAAGGGATCCATTCCTTTATTCCTATG
>DHDT01000018.1:19772-20374 GCA_002399505.1 Caryophanales bacterium UBA4869
CCATTCCTTTATTCCTATAAACGCTTTCGATACTTTATCAGAATAATGTACTCTCTCAATACTGAAATCAAAAACAATAATACCGGTAATAGAACAATGACAGTAAAACCGATTCCACTGACAGAACAGAAATAAACAGGGTCCTCAAGAAAAACAAATCGACTTCCCTCAAGAGTTCGAAGAAGACCTAATGAACTGATATCATCTCCGATTCTAGAAAGCAGATGACAGAGTGGATAATATAAAGAAGAAACATAAACGATCAACACAAGAGAAAAAAAGATTGAAATATTTAGTTTTCTTTTATGCAGATGAATAAAAGAAGAATCTAATGAGGAAACATAAAGCAAATACGGATCTTTTTTGAAGAAAATAGCAAGTATATTGACAATCAGATAAACCATAAACATGAAGACTGAAAGATGAAGGGTCTTTTTTGAAGAAGAAGGAAAAGAAGTATTAGTCGAGAAAGAAATATTGTTTTTCCACCTGACCTTTCTTCCGGTATCTACTCCGTCTATTCCTATGACTCCGTCTGTGTCTTCTATTTTCAAATCAAGATCTCCTAAAGGAAGTCCGTCTTCAAAAGAAGATAATCCACT
>DHDT01000008.1:0-131 GCA_002399505.1 Caryophanales bacterium UBA4869
CCCACTTTTCGAGATCTGAAGATCAAGCCGGCTAAAAGCGGTAATACAAAAATTGAAGTTCAGTCATATTCCGAAAACGGCTTGAGGGTTGCTTTGAAGAATCAGGCCGATAACATTGATGATTTGGTTGT
>DHDT01000008.1:266-2572 GCA_002399505.1 Caryophanales bacterium UBA4869
TATGCTCAGGGTTCTCCTTATGTCTTCTTTGAAACCAAAGGAACTGCTCCTACTGATATCGATCTGTCAATCGATGGCGTGACTGGCGGTTATCGCTACTTTAATCTTGACGGCACTCAGATAGATGGACTGACTCCTATAACCTCTGAGGGAATAATCGTCTCCTTGGTATCAAGACATCGCGGTTATAGTTATCAGGACAATGGTGTCAGCAATGGTGTCTCCTTTGGCGCTCCTATATATAAGGATGTGTTTTTCCTGATCAATGCACCTGAAAACACAGTCTTTACACCCAAACATAATTCTCATCCTGACAGTTCTTTCCTGGATCGTCTGACCATTGCTCCGACAAAAGGAAATTATTTTTCCGTTACACCTTTAGGGGAGTCCTTCTCGAAGGAAATGGTCAGCTTCTATCATCAGCATGCTTATTCAATGGCTTGCAGGTCCAATTCCTCTTTCACAGTCGACCATAAAAAGAGCTTAGTCAACACTCATTATTCTGTCAATGTCCAGCATATTGATAAAACAGATGCGACTTCCGTTTTCGGTCTTCTTCCTCATCAGTGGAAGAAAACAGCTTCGACTCCTTCCCCATATTCGGTTGAAGCAATGAGAGGAACGATTAAAATGCTGGCAGACGATAGCTTTGATACCAGCATGAGTTTTGCAGGCGTCCTCCCTTCCTTCACGACTCCGACTTCTTCTACCTTTGATAAGATCAAGATGGTTTCTTATCTTAACCGCCTCAATGATAACTTGGTCTCAGATGGTGTCTATGACGATAAAGTCGATTCTAAAGACTATCTCGATAATACGGCTCCATATTGGAACAGCAAAGCTCTATATCCGTTAAGCCAAGGCCTTATTATCGCCAGTCAGTTGAATGAAGAAAGACTCAAGGCCAGCTTTATTGAGAAGATCCGTCTTATCTTAGATGACTGGTTCACCTATAGTGGTGAAAATGATTCCCGTTATCTTTACTATAACGATACTTGGGGAAGCATGTACTATAGCGATGATGCCTTCTCGACTGGAACTAGATTAAGCGATCATCATTTCACCCACGGATACCTGGTTTTTGCCAGCGCAGTTTTGTCTATGTTTGATTCTGCATTCCTGACTAGCTACAAAGGTATGGTTTCTCTCTTACTGAAAGACTATGAAAGCTATGATCACGAAGATGATGAGATGTATCCATATCTACGAACTTTTGACACATATTCCGGCCATAGTTGGTCGGATGGATTCGGAGATGCCGGAGATGGCAATAATCAGGAATCCTGCGGTGAAGCCCTTAATTCCTGGGTGGCAGGTTATCTGTTTGGATTGGCAACAGGCGATACAGAATTAGTAGATACCAGCATCTACGGATACACTACTGAACTATATTCTGTTAAACAGTACTGGTTTGATTATGATGAGACTAACTGGTATGACAGCGGCATACCGGCAAGTGCCAATGTCCATGCTCTAGGCATGGTCTGGGGTGGCAAGAACGAATACCAGACTTGGTTTGGACCAAGTCCGGAATTCATCTATGGAATTCATTGGCTTCCAACCGGTGAATACTTATCATCCTATGCTTTGGGAAACGATGAGCAGAAGAAACTGACAAAGATCTATAATACCTTTTTGAAAGAAAGAGGCGGAGCACCTAAAACCTGGTTTTCCAATATGTGGTCCATCCAGTCTCTCTGTTCTTCTTCAACAGCCATCTATAACTTTGACGATAATAAGATACTTGGTGATGATTATCCAAATGAATTGTCCGGTGCCTATTGGATGGTGGAGGCGATGGACGGGCTGAAGAATCATTCTTCAGCTTCTTACGCTGAGATAACCTCAAATGTTGCAGGAAGTGTCTACGATAATGGTTTTAAAGAAGTTGTTCTTCTTTGGAATGCTGGTAAGAACAATAAGACTGTCACTATTCATTATGGCGGTAATAAAATTAAGGAAGTAGTGGCTGTAAGTGGGTTTACCTCTGTCGATCTGTAACTGGAAATTCTTTAAAAAGCGTGCGATTAATTGATTATCAGTCGCACGCTTTTTCTTATGGGAAGAATTCAAAAACTTTTTTGTTTTGGTCGATATAGAATAAAGGTCAAGTTTTAATTTAGTCTACAAAAAGAAAAAAACGTCCAGTCCGTCCCATCCTCGAATTAAAAAACTTGATCGACGTTGCCCTGTAAAATAAAAAAATGTGATACAGATTGCATCACATTAGTCATTTAATACGTGCGGACGACAGGACTTGAACCTGCATGATTGCTCATGGGATCCTAAGTCCCACGTGTCTACCA
>DHDT01000002.1:0-2614 GCA_002399505.1 Caryophanales bacterium UBA4869
ATCTCCTCCGCTTTGGAAAAAGGCCTTTATCTCCTGGCTTTAGTAGCTTCGGGAACCTTTGCTTTCTACAATAAACTCAACGATACCTCCAGCCTTGTCAATAACGGAACCATCAAATCAGAGGAGGCGGAAGTTTTGGTCCAGCAGGCAATCGATGATATATCGAGAGGTAATAAGATTTCCTATACGGCCTGGCTTATGGGTCTGCTTGTTGTCTTCATGACAGCTGCTTACCTCTGCATGAGAATAGGCTATCATCTGGATGAGAAGGAACATCAGCGCATCAAAGACGAACTGACCAAGAGACACGAAGAAGACGAGAAAAATTCCGCTTTGCTTAATTCCTCAAAGGCTGAGACTGCCAAGATAACAGACAGTATCTAAAATTTAGAATCAGTTTTGAGAAAATATAACTGACGTGGATTTCTGAATTTTAAAACCCCTGCCATCAATATCCGCAGTAACTTGCTTCCGATATTGAATGACAGGGGCTTTTATAATTTGACTTTAAGATCTTAATACTTGCTGTCGTCCGCCCAGCCCTGGCACATCTTGACGGCTTTATGCCAGTGACGGAGATAGAAATCACGGTCTTCTTCCGACATGACGGGTTTATAGGAAGTGCCTTTGATCTCCAGACTCTTGATTTCCTTTAAGGAGGACCAGACGCCGACAGAAAGACCGGCTAGTAAGCAGGCTCCTAAGGCTGTGGTTTCCTTGATATGGCCTCTGACTACCTTGACATTGGCGATATCCGATTGGAACTGCATGAGGAAGTTGTTATTGCTGGCTCCGCCGTCAACCTTGATGGATTTGATATCCATGCCGGTATCGTGTTTCATGGCGGTTACTAAGTCTGTCACCTGGTAGGCGATAGACTCCAATGACGCTCTGATTATATGAGAACGATTTGTTCCGCGGGTGATACCAAACATCGTGCCTCGGGCGTACATATCCCAGTAAGGTGCTCCAAGACCGGTAAAGGCCGGAACCAGATACACGCCTCCGTTATCCTTCGCCTTGACAGCAAAGTATTCCGAATCACTGGCATCGGCAATCAGTCTCAATTGATCTCGTACCCATTGAATGACGGCTCCTCCGACAAAGACCGAACCTTCTAAGACATAGTCCGGATGTCCTTTGGAATCACAGCTGGCGGCAATGGAGGTAACCAGACCGTTTTTGGAGAGGACGGGTTTGTTTCCGATATTCATCAAGAGAAAACAGCCAGTTCCATAAGTGGTCTTGACTTCGCCTTTTCTCAGACATCCCTGACCGAACAAGGCGGCCTGCTGGTCACCGGCAACACCGGCTATCGGTATGTCGGTGTCGAAAATAGAGACGTATCCGAAGATAGAGCTTGAGGGTTTGACTTCCGGCAGCATGGAAAGAGGAATACCAAAGTATTTGCAGAGCTTCTTATCCCATTCCAGTTTGTTGATGTTGTAAAGCATGGTACGGGAGGCATTGGAATAATCGGTGGCAAAGACTTTTCCGTTAGTCAGCTTCCAGATGAGCCAGGTATCGACGGTGCCAAAGAGAAGATCGCCTTTGAGGGCTTTTTCTTTGGCTCCTTCGACATTGTCGAGTATCCATTTGATCTTGGTCGCGGAAAAATAGGCATCCAATACTAATCCGGTGTTGGTGCGGATATAATCTTCTAAGCCGTCTTTTCTGACTTTTTCGACTATTGGAGCAGTTCTTCTGCACTGCCAGACAATGGCGTTATAGACAGGCTTTCCGGTGTTCTTGTCCCAGACGATAGTCGTTTCTCTCTGGTTGGTTATTCCTAAGGCTTTGATGTGGTGAGGCTTGATACCGCACTGGGCGATAGCTTCGATCAAAACGGAATACTGAGAGGAGTAAATTTCCATCGGGTCTTGTTCAACCCATCCAGGATGGGGGAAGAACTGCTTAAATTCCTTTTGAACGACTTGTACTTCATTTCCCAAGTTGTCAAAGACGACTGCCCTTGAGGAAGTCGTTCCCTGATCCATGGCGATGATGTATCTTTTTTTGACTGGTTCTTTAACTTCTTCGCTCATAGAGAACTCCCGACTGTTTTGGTGGCAATGACATCAGCACCGCTTCCACAGACATTCTTGATGATGACTGACCCTATCTCAACTGGCGCTTTCAAGGTGACTTTGTTGATTTCTTCCATGCATTTGAAAATAAGTTTTTTCTCGATGGGTTTGTTTGTTTTGACGGAGACTCTTTCAATGACACCGCCTTCTACTTTGCAGGTACTGGTGACAGTTCTGACAGGACAGGTGACTTCGCTGATACCATAGGCTTTGCCTCGGGGACAGCAGTTTCCTGTCACAGTCATCGTATCAGTATCAACTACTAGATGACAGCCACGGGGACAATTGATGCAGACCATTTTTTTTATCATATCAGTTCTCCTTTGCTTCCAAGGTAATCTCACTTGCTGAATCGAATTCAGATTTGTTTATTCTGATGGATTCCATTTCGGATGGGACAACCTTGATTTTAGGAATAGATTTGAATTCTTTTCCGTTTGCAGACAATGTCAGTCTGATGTTTGACATCGGAGAGCGGACCCGGAAGAAAATTTCAACGTAGTCTTTGGAATCATCTTTGCGGATGA
>DHDT01000002.1:2702-6544 GCA_002399505.1 Caryophanales bacterium UBA4869
GAATCATCTTTGCGGATGAACTGTGGGCAGACATAGCCAATACCGTTACCGGCATTCATCTTGACCAAAGCACTGTTCTTTTCGCCTTCTTTCAAATATCGGCTGGCGTTTTGGCCGGCTCTTTCTCCTTCTTTTGAGACATTGTCGACTAAATCGTGGACCTGAAGAACATTTCCGCAGGCGAAGATCCCTTCTTTGTCAGTCTCGAGATTGTCATAGACCACGGGACCCTTGGTTCTCTTGTCGAGTTCGATGCCGGCTTTGTTTGAAAGTTCGTTTTCAGGGATAAGACCTACAGAAAGCAGAAGAGTATCGCAGTCGAATTTGATTTCGGTACCGGGGATGATCTTCTTTTTTTCGTCTACTTTGCTGATGACGACCTGTTTGACGCGGTTATACTTTTCGTCAGAGACGATGTCACTGACAGTATAGAAAAGATAAAGCGGAATATCGTAATCGTTGAGACATTGGGCTATATTTCGGTTAAGACCATTGGAATAGGGACAAAGCTCAACGTCAGCTAGAAC
This sequence comes from Caryophanales bacterium UBA4869, assembly GCA_002399505.1. Classification (GTDB taxonomy): domain Bacteria; phylum Bacillota_I; class Bacilli_A; order RFN20; family CAG-288; genus Enterosoma. The sequence continues at coordinate 3,230 of DHDT01000002.1, forward strand.
CTTGGCGCCTTCTAAAGTCATACGGCGGGCCATGATGAGACCGATATCGCCTGAACCTAAGATGACAATTCTCTTGCCGACTAGGTAACCGTCGATATTGCAGTATTTCTGAGCGGCACCGGCGGTGTAGATACCCGCGACTCTGGCACCTGGAGTCGAGATAGCTCCTCGGCTTCGTTCACGGCAGCCCATAGCCAGGATCACAGCTTTTCCTCTTATCTGCTCTAAGCCACGATGAGAGGAGATGACGGTGACGACTTTGTCATCGCTTAAATCGATTGCCATCGTGTTGGATCTGATTTCAACTGAGGTTTCCCTGACCATCTTTATATAGCGGTCAGCATACTCGGGTCCCGTCAGTTCTTCTTTGAAGCGGTGAAGACCAAAACCATTGTGGATGCACTGATTGAGAATACCGCCCAAAGTATCGTCTCTTTCGATGATGAGAATGTCTTTCACACCATCGCTATAGGCTCCATAGGCAGCTGCTAAGCCAGCAGGACCGCCTCCGATAATCACTAAGTCGCGTGTTTCCATTTTACTTGCCCTTAGTTTCCTCTAAGACGATCTTAGAGCCTTTCCTGTCCTGATAGACTTCATCATAAGAAAGATGAAATTCGTTTTTGATAATCTCAAAGATCTTCGGACCGCAGAAACCGCCTTGACAGCGTCCCATTCCGGCATTGGTTCTTCTCTTGATGGCATCGATTGTGGTGCCGGGAAGCGGAGCATGCATGGCATTTTTGATTTCAGCCAGAGTGACTGTTTCACAGCGGCAGATAACCTGACCGTAGTCTTTGTCATTCTTGATGCTTTCTTCTTTTTCCCTGAGAGTCATGTTGCTGAAGAAAGTGGGAAGTCGATAATATTTGAAATCGGTCTTCAGAGTAAGATTCATTCCCGATAAAAGGAGCATTCTGACAGCTTCTTTTCCAAAGGCCGGACCACAGGAGAGACCAGGAGATTTGATACCGGCGAAATTGATGAAATGGGGTACGGCTTTTGATTCTTCGATGAAGAAATCATCGAATCCTTTGATGGTGGCACGGATACCGGCAAAGTTCCTGATGTTAGATCCGAAGTTGATTTTGTCGGTGCTTCTCTTGGCAGAGTCCCTGACATAATCAAGGCCTTTCTGAAGGTTATCGGTATCATCCTTAGTCGCAAATTCATAATCGGCATCGGGGCCGACGATGAGATTGTGATGAACAGTGGGTGAGACTAAGACTCCTTTTCCTAATTCTGTCGGTGTCTGGAAGATGACATGATTGACCAAGTGTCCCTGGTCTTTGTCTAAAAGATAATATTCTCCTTTGGAGGGAGTGATTTCAAATGATTCGTCTTGACGGTCTTTCAAAACCATCTTGTAGATTTCATCGGCATGAGTGCCAGTGCAGTTGATGACATAGGTGGCCTGATAATTTCCTTGTGAAGTCTTGATATCAAAAACATCACCGTTTTTGGTGATATCGAGGACTTTGCAGTCAAAGACGAAATCAACGCCGTTTACTTTGGCCGTATAGGCTAAAGCCAGGCACAATTCCCAAGGGGAGGTAATGCCGGCTGTCGGTGCGTATAGGGCATAATCAATCTGAGGATTGAGATTAGGATCAAGATGATGAACTTCGTCAGCGGTCTTGAGGATTCTCAAGTCTCTGACTTGGTTCTGAACGCCTCTTTCGTATAAATCATTGATTATCTGATGGTCTTTTTCGGAAGAACCGATAACCAATGATCCTATCTGTTCATAGTGGAAATTTAAAAGAGGATATAATTCATGTATCAAAAGGCTGCCTTCAACATTGAGTCGGGCCATTTTAGTGCCGGGCTTTGGATCATAGCCGGCATGGACAATACCGGAATTTGCCTTAGTGGTCTTCAGACTGACATCATTTTCTTCTTCTAGGACAACGACATTCTTATTGTATTTGGAAAGCTCGAATGCTATGGCTGAACTAGTGATGCCGGCTCCCAGAATTGCTATATCAATATGCATAGGTTTCCTCCTAAAAAAGATTATAAGTAGGAAGTAGTTCAAAAGAAAGCCCTTTCTTAAAGAAAATGACTAAATAATGGGCTTTTTAGTAACCATATTTTTATCCTTATTCCGTTACTTTTCTCATTATTTTACATTTGAATTGAAAACGGATATTATTTATTTTTTTGAACTTGTAAGAAGATCTTTATTCGAAGACATAATTTAAAATCTGTCTACGAAATAAATACAAAATCTTTTATTCTTATATAAAAAAGACAAATTAACAGGAAAAGAGAAAAAAACAATCAGCTTTTGAAAGGCTCTGCCGGTAACAGTTTTCTCTCTACCATGAGCTAGGGTCTTTTCGCCTATCTTCCTACTGATTATCTAGGAACTGACGATAATGGCCTTACCTATGATCTGATTGATCCCAGCGTGGATTTCACATCTCTTGTCAATATGTTTACGGGGAAGAGCTATGATGAGGTCTCAAAGGCTGAACTTAAAATCGAATCCGGATTTATAACATCTATCAGTTATTCAATACTGTCCTATCAGGAAACTGATGCTTCCGATAATGCAAAAAACCATTACCGAAAAAGGTACAATTTCATTTACTGATTTTGGAAAAGAAACTCCAGTTATTTTAGAAAGTCACTCAGAGCAGACTGAAAACAGTTCCTTGAAGACAGCCATTGAAAATTTGCAGAAATCAAATTACAAAGTCGAATTCACTAATACGATCAGCAGCGGAGATGTTCTCAACGAGGGCATATACACCATCGACAGAAATAAGAAAGCTGTTTTAAAGGATTATGCAAAAACTGAAGACTCTGACCGTAAGGTATTAGTCGATATTATCGTCGATACATACGTTACATCGGCCTTTATCACAGAACCTGAATCGGTTTCTTCACCTGTCGTTTACAACAATAAAGTATCTCTGCAGACTGAAGAGGGTGAAACCATGGGAAGTCTCAAGGATTTTATTCCGACTATTTCTTTCTCTTCTGACTTATTTGACAAAGGCGAAAACGATGTCTATACATTAGACCCGATTGGACTAGAAGACGGATTAACCAGTACTTTTGATCTCTTCACCGGTTACGGAGACACGGATACGGCTGAAAACTCAGGGCTTGAGATCAGCTTAGGAACAGATGAAAACATCTCTTCTTTCACTTATAACTATTCTCAGGGCGAATTTAATTTCGGAACTGTCAAGGCTGTTGTTACGGAAGTAAATTCAGCAGCTATTCCTTATGATCTAAGTTCTGTCCGCAATCCGAAAAACTGGGTTGAAGAAGGCTTGAACAATACTCTTGTTTTTGAAAGTT
>DHDT01000002.1:6667-7206 GCA_002399505.1 Caryophanales bacterium UBA4869
TTTTGAAAGTCTCAAGACTTATTATCCGACTTATTTCCAGTATATTCCCTATCTTTTCGGAAGAGCCGATGAAACCGGAGATGATTGGGAAGGCTATCTAGATCCAACTGGTGCTATCGATTCAGTAAATCAGTATTATTCTCTCACCTGTTATCTTGGTGACGGAAGCAAATCACTGACATTGAATGACTATAAGACATTGCTTAATCCTTCTTCTCTTTTCACCAAAGACTCAAAATATGTGACTTCCAATGAGACTCCTTATCTGAAATATGACGGAACCTCAGCCGTTGGCTTTTCAATTTACGTCTATGTCGGCAGTTCTGAACTTCCTGCCAGCCAGGACACGGTCAGCATCTATATCAGCAATCCGAAAGTTGACTGATAAAATTTAAATCATATAAAAAACGGCAGCGCCTTGACACTGCCGTTTTTAGTTTGAATTACTTGGTGTAGAAACCCTTCTTGCCTTCGTCAATCATCTTCTGGAGACGCTTGGCGATATCCTTGAAGTGGTAAGGAGCTAAGAAGGAAGGAAT
>DHDT01000002.1:7292-9682 GCA_002399505.1 Caryophanales bacterium UBA4869
TAAGGAGCTAAGAAGGAAGGAATCTTGACATACATGTTGACGATGTTGAGGCAGGTAGTCAGACCGACGACATCGATGATCTGGAAAGGTCCCTTAGGAGCACCGGTTCCCATGACCCAGGTAGTGTCGATAGTCTTGGGGTCAGAGACATCAGTGGCCCAGAGATCCATGGCGGAGAAGAGGAAAGGAACGAGCATGGAGTTCAAGATATATCCGTTCTTCTCTTTGTGAAGCTGAAGAGGAATCATTCTGATATCGGCGGCAAAAGTGACAACATCATCATAGTATTTCTTTTCGGTCTTGGACTGAGCCATGATTTCGGCAGTGTTGTTCTTCCAGATTTCATTGGCGAAATGCAAGGAGAGGTATCTTTCGGGGCAGCCGGTTACCTTGGCAAACTTGGAAGGGAGAAGAGTAGAGGAATTGGTGACTAAGATAGTCTTCTTAGGAAGAACAGGAGCTAACATCTTATAAAACTCGGTCTTGGCCTTGACATCTTCGGCCATAGATTCGATGACTAAATCGGCATCCTTGACAGCCGTCTCCAAATTCAATTCGATCTTGATTGAATTGTGGGCATTTTCATTTTTCTTCAGGCATTCTTCAGCGTTGAAAGTATCAAAGTCAGCTAAACCGCGGCAGAAATTCTGAGCGGTTTTTCCTTCCGCTGTATTCATCAGGTTGATGGCCTTGATATAGGCTTCATGAACATTTTCAATCTTCGGTTTGGTTCTTCCGATAGATCCCTGACTTCTTAACCAGATGGTCACATCAAATCCACAGTAAGCAGCCTGATAGGCAATCTGTGTTCCTAAGACACCGCCACCGGCGACGACTACTTTTTTAATACTCATAGGTTATCTCCTTTAAGGACTCAATCCTTTAATTGAACCAATAGATTATAGCAACAAAAATTAGTCTTGTGTTTAATATGGAAGAAAATAAATACGATTGTTTTGCAAACGTTTATAATCTGATTATGGAAAACACAATCAGACGTAATAAGAACGAATGTATTTTGTCTGTCGTGATTAAAGTTCTTTTGCTTATTTCTGTTATCTATGGCCTTTCCGCTGAGGGCTTTTTGACTAACAATATCACATATTTCACAATTCTCTCCAATATCACCATCGGCTTGATCTTCATTCCGTTTCTGGTCCTAGACATAATCAGACTGAAAACCGGAAAAGACCTTCGGAACAAACCTCTCTATATCATCAAGTTTATGTTCACGATTTCCATTTTCATAACCGGTATCGTCTACCTTTCAATGCTCGCTCCTTTTTATGGCTTCTCCAGTTATTTTCAGCGCCGGGGATCGGGATTGTTCCTGCACGGGATAACACCGATTCTTGCCTGTGTCGATTTCTTTTTTCTTTGATTACAGATTTAAGGAGAACCGTTTTCTGGCTTCCTTCTACGCTTTGATTCCCGCTTTGTCCTATGTCGTCTTTGTCATCATCCTCTCGTACGGTTTTGGCTATCGATGGAAAACCTATGATGCTGAGGGTCTTGTCTATTACATGATGGCGCCCTATAATTTCATAAACTTTGAACAGAAGGCCGGCTGGTTTGGGTTTGAGATGGGGGATGCCAGTGTCTTAGGACTTGGCATCGGTGTCTTCTATATGATCATCATATTGAGTATCGTCTTTTATCTTTTCGGCCTTTTGTTCCTTTTCTTCAAGGACCTGAGGGAAAAGAACTTGTTTAGACGAGATCTTCAATAAACAGGCATTAAAAAAGGTCTTCTGTTTGATTCAGAAGACCTTTTTTCAATACTACTTGGTAAGAGCTTCGAAGACGGCAACGGCTAAGGAGACAGTGGCACCGACCATCGGGTTATTACCCATACCGATGAGTCCCATCATCTCGACATGAGCCGGAACGGAAGAAGAACCGGCGAACTGAGCATCAGCATGCATTCTGCCCATGGAATCAGTGAGACCATAGGAAGCCGGGCCGGCACCCATATTGTCCGGATGGAGAGTTCTTCCAGTACCGCCGCCTGAAGCGACGGAGAAGTACTTCTGGCCGTGGCCATAGCACCAGTTCTTATACTGACCAGCGACAAGATGCTGGAATCTGGTCGGATTGGTGGAGTTTCCGGTGATGGAGATATCGCAGTGTTCATGTTTCATGATGGCGACACCTTCAGTGGCATCATCAGCGCCGAAGCAGCGGATGTTGGCACGGTTGCCATCGGAGAATCTGATCTCGTCCTTGATGATGAGCTCATCAGTGACACGGTCAAGTTCGGTTCTGACATAAGTGAAACCGTTGATTCTGGCGATGATATAGCCCGAATCCTTGCCTAAGCCGTTGAGGATGACGTGAAGAGGATTCTTACGGACCTTGTTGGCATTGTTGGCAATGCCGATAGCGCCTTC
>DHDT01000002.1:9901-10401 GCA_002399505.1 Caryophanales bacterium UBA4869
TGTCCTAAACCGACTTCACGCTTGGCGGCGACGGAACCGGGGACACAGAAGGCCTGAAGACCTTCACCTAAACATTCGGCAGCTTCCTTGGCAGTCTTGACCTGTCTCTTGAGAGCTAAGGCAGTTCCCATAGTGTAGGCCCAGACAGCATTATCGAAGCAGATAGGCTGAATGCCGCGGACGATCTTATCGACATCGACTCCATAAGACAAGCATAAGTCACGGCAGTTCTCTAAAGTGCCAAGACCGTTCTTTTCTAAGAAAGCATCAATACCGGCCTGTCTTCTCTCCTTGTTTTCAAATGTAACCATGATCATTTACTCCTTTCTCGGATCAATGAACTTGACGCCATCGGCGTAACGTCCATAAGTTCCCTTGGAAGCTTCGAAAGCATCCTTAGGATCTTTGCCTTCACGGATAGCCTTCATCATCTTGCCGAGATTGACAAATTCATAGCCGATGACTTCAGAGTTCTTATCAAGAGCTTCATGGAGAACATA
>DHDT01000002.1:10579-14931 GCA_002399505.1 Caryophanales bacterium UBA4869
ATCTGGGAACGGCGGTTCTTGCCTAAATCATCCATTGAAGAACCGACAGGAAGACCATTTTCGGAGAAAGCGGTCTGAGTTCTTCCATAGACGAACTGCTTGAAGCACTCTCTCATGGCGACGTTGATGGCATCGCAGACTAAGTCAGTGTTCAAAGCTTCCAATAAAGTCTTGCCCTGGATGGCTTCAACAGCCATGGCGGCAGAATGAGTCATACCGGAGCAGCCGATAGTCTCGACTAAAGCTTCCTGAATGATTCCCTTCTTGACATTGAGGGTAAGCTTGCAGGCACCCTGCTGAGGAGCACACCAGCCGATACCGTGGGATAATCCCGAGATATCCTCGATGTTCTTGGATTTGATCCAAAGGCCCTCTTCCGGAATAGGTGAAACACCTGCGTCACAGCCGTTGACGACTTTGCACATCATCTCTACATCTTTTGTGGTTTCCATCAAACAAGTCTCCTTTCCTTGGTACAAGGTATTATCAGTTTGAATAAATGATAACCATTGTTGCAGTTGGCTAGGCTAACTGCCGGCGTATATTATAAACCATAGAACTATTCAAAAAAAGGGTAAACAGCAAAAATGAAAAGTGTCTTTTATTCAATAATGGGTTATCATCTATTAGGTAAAAAATAATGAACGGACAAAAAGCAACAGAAGCGTTTGAAAAGATGATTGATCTTATTCACAGACGGGATTCTTATTCCTGTATTTCGCTTTGTGTCGCTAAAAGTCACTTCATGTTTGTCAACAATACCCAATTGACTTATTCGACCTTTGCAAAAGACAAAAACAAGACATTTAAGGAGAGTACCTCATTAAGCGAAAACCTCGGTTTCAGTGAACGTATCGTCCTAAATGACTTTGCTGATGAAGTCAGTTATTATCGGAGCAACGAGAAAAACAGCATCACCGAAGAGCATCAGTTTGATATCTCAAATGTCAAAGAAGAAAAAATGACTTACTCTGATTACCTGAAATTATATCGAGTAAGATTGGATTCTCCTTTTCCTTATATGTTATGTCTGGATACTGTCACCTGTCTTTCTTTCGATGAAAACAGTCGAATACTCAGATTCAAAGTATCCAAAAAGGGACTTGAAGACTACCAACAGTACATGATGACGACAACTAAAGACACTAAGATGGCCTTAGCAAAACAGGCTATGCCGCCTTTATTTAAGAGCTGTCAGATTGAAATGAGTCTCGATGGGGATTTCTTCCCGACTGAAGCCAAAATCAGAGAGGAATACACTGTCTGTTCCTTGTTCAAAGTTCCGACAGTCGCCTATAGTCTCTACAAAATTCAAACCTTTAAGACAAGCGTTGATGAATCATTTGTCTGCCATTATGATAAAGTCTTAGAGGACGAACTTTTAAAATCAATCGCTGATAAAGAGGAGAATAAAAAGAAATGAAAACAATAGCTGAAAAAATAATCGCTTTGCTGAATACTTCCTATTCGGTCTACCACGTAGTCTCAAATCTTGAGTCTTTAGCCTCAGAACACGGCTATAAAAGACTTTCAGAAGATAAGAGATTCATCCTAGAAAACGGTGGAAAATATTATGTCACGAGAAACGGGTCTTCCTTTATCGCTTTTTCCATCCCGAAAAACAAAGTAGAGGGAATCAGAATTGCCGCTACTCATAACGATTCCCCGACTTTCAAAGTAAAACCTAATCCCATCCTTGAATACAAGAACCTCCTTCGCCTGAATGTCGAACCTTATGGCGGAATGATTATGTCAACCTGGCTTGACCGTCCTTTGTCGATAGCCGGAAGAATCCAGGTCCGAAAAAACCAGGTGATCGAAGAAAGACTAATCAATATCGACGAAGATCTTCTTTCGATTCCAAATGTCGCCATCCATATGAACAGAACTATAAATGACGGATTTAAATTCAATCCAGCGGTTGATCTCTTACCTGTCTTAGGTGAAAAGACGGAAGATTTCTCTTTTGAAAAATATCTATCTGAAAAAGCCTCTCTTAACGAAGATGAGAAGCTTATCGGTCATGACCTTTATCTCTATGTCCGAGAAAAAGCTGTTAGAACCGGACTAAACAGAGAATTCCTTTCTGCTTCCAGAGAAGACGATTTGACTAGTGCCTACACTGTCGCAAATGCTTTCTTCGACTCTGAAAAGAACGACGACTCGCTATTACGGGTCTTTGTCTCCTTTGACAATGAAGAAGTGGGAAGTCTGACAAGACAAGGAGCCAATTCTGATTTCCTCAAGGATACCCTTGATAGAGTCTTGGACGTTTTAAAGACCGATGTGGAAGAAAAGAAAATGATCATGGCCTCCTCCTTCTTGATATCAGCAGATAATGCTCATGCTAACCATCCCAATCACCCTGAGTTAAGCGATCCTAATAATGACGTGATGTTAAATAAGGGCATCGTCATCAAATACAATGCCAATCAGTCCTATACCAGTGATTCAAGAAGTTCCTCTTTTGTTAAGCTTCTAGCCTTTAAGGCTCAAGTGCCCTATCAGGAATTCACTAACAGAAGCGACTTGAGAGGTGGTTCGACTTTAGGAAATATCAGCAACAGCGAAGTGTCTCTGACTTCTGCCGATATCGGCCTACCCCAGTTAGCGATGCATTCATCTTTTGAATTAGGAGGCGTTAAGGATTTAGATTATATGTATTCTTTTATAAAGTGCTATTACGACCTGACAACTTCTATAGATGAAAAAGAAATGAAGATAAAATAAAAATGGAAAACAATGAAGATTATCTAATCCGGGCCCTAGCCGCAAACGGACAGGTAAGAGCCTTTGGAGTAACTAGCAGAAATCTAGTTGAGGAAAGCAGAAGAATTCACAACAACTCTCCTATTGCCACCGCCGCCTTAGGAAGACTGATGTCAGCAGCTTTGATGATGGGTGACATGATGAAGGAGAAAAACGATCTTGTAACCCTGCAGATTCACTGCGACGGTCCTTTGAAGCACGTAGTCGTAACCAGTGATTTTGACGGCAACGTCAAAGGCTATGTCTCTAATCCTGACGTTATCCTTCCTCCTAATAATGAAGGACATCTCAATGTCGGAATGGGAATGGGAAAAGGTACTTTGACAGTCATTAGGGATTACGGACTCAAGGAACCCTATGTATCTCAGATCGACCTTCATTCAGGTGAGATAGCCGATGATTTGACTTACTATTATGCTCAAAGCGAACAGATTCCGACCAGTGTCGGTTTAGGAGTCTTGATCGACAGAGAAGATGTCAAAGTCAAGGCAAGCGGCGGATTCATCGTTCAGTTGATGCCTAATACTGACAAAAACGTAATCGATAAACTAGAGGACAATATCAGAAAATTCCCCGGTGTCACTTCTTGCCTGAATAATGGAAACACACCTGAGGAAATGCTGAAAATCATCCTCGACGGCTTTGATGTCAAATTCAATGAAAGAAAACCCTGCCGGTTCCATTGCTCCTGCTCTCATCAGAAGGGACTTGATGTGTTGGAGACTCTGCCTTTGAAAACAATCAGAGAAATGATAGAAGAAGACAAAGGCGCTGAAGTCGTCTGTGATTTCTGTTTGAGGAAGTATGATTACACGACAGAAGAGCTGATGAGTATCGAAGAGAAGATCAAAAACCGCTCTTAAAAAGAAATAAAGTCTTAAGAATCAAAAAAGAGCCCCTGATTTGAGATCAGAGGTTCTTTTCAGATATCTGTTTCGTAACCGCTTTGGTTAAATCGCGTTTAAATACGGCCTTTTTTGTAGTCGTCTATCAGTTTGTCGATAGGACCGAAGATACTGTAATAGACGGGGATGGAAAGAAGAATGACCCACTGAGGATGCCAAAGTCCGAAGTACATGCCTAACAGAAGATAAATGAAGAGAGTAAGGGACCAGATCGGGAACATGGTGAATTTTCTCCGATAGATGCAGCGGATTGTCTCACCTGGCAAACCACCTAAAAGCAAAAGAATCCACCAGACAGCCCAGGAAGAATAACCTGAGGGAGCAAGACTTGTGACACTGAGAGATAATGCAATGTAAATGATAAGGACCAGAGCAAAAGATGCCGAGGAGGCGATAGAGATGATTCTATCCATCAGACGGTCCTTTTTCTCTTTGGCCTGCCTTTCGGTGAAGGGCATTTCTTTTTTGCCGTTTATCTCAACACCGTCATCATTGATTTTAATATCCATTTGCAGTCCTCTTTATATTTATAATTATATAGAAAGTCATAAACAAAGAAAAGACCGAACTTATAAAAGGAACAACTCTTTTTCTTGCATAATAGGAAATTTGTGTATATACTTCTCCTTGTAACAGCGGGACTGCATTGCAGTTGAGAAGGCTAATAACCTGACGCTT
>DHDT01000002.1:15040-15822 GCA_002399505.1 Caryophanales bacterium UBA4869
TGGTCAAGACCAGCGTAGGGAGTTCATCATCTAACCTCTTTTCCTTTGAACTGACCTTATAGCCTTGCCCAATCAGCAAGGCTTTTTTCTTATAAAGGGGGAAAACATGGAACAGGTGATAAGTTCAAGGACGAGACTGAAAAAAGAGCTTAGCCGTTTAGTTATCAGTTCGATGATGCTGGCTTTATCAATCGTTTTCATGGTGGTGAGCAAGCTGATTCCCGGTCTGACCTGGCCTAATGCCGGTTCTATCTCTTTCTCAATGGCACCATTAGTCTTATGCGCCTTGATCTGCGGACCAGTTTGGGGAACCTTCATCGGTTTGGTCTTCGGTATCTTCAATATGTTATTCGGAGGCGGTGCCGCTTACGGATTCGTCTCAGTCATCCTCGATTATCTCGTGGCTTTTGGAAGTGTTGGAATAGCGGCCATATTCCGCAAGTTCTTCTTCCAGAAAAAAGCCTGGTCTCTGATAGCCGGCCAGCTTGTCTATGGCGTCATTAGATTTATCTGCCATTTCTTAAGCGGAGTCATTGTCTTCACCAGTCTCAATTATGATGAGGCCGGCAATCAGATCGCTGCATTTATGCCTGATTTCAGTATTGAATCAGTCACTTATTCTCTGACTTACAATCTCGGTTATCTTCTTCCTTCTATCGCTTTATGCGTTTTGATTCTTCTTTTGGTTGCTAAGCCTGTATTCACTTTGCTTTCCAGTCCTAATTTTGTTTCCTTAGCACCTAAGGGTGTTGACATGGAACAGAAAGCCAAAATTGACGAAT
>DHDT01000002.1:15881-20355 GCA_002399505.1 Caryophanales bacterium UBA4869
ATGGAGCAGAAAGCCCGAATCGACGAATACAAATTCTCCGACTTCCTCTGGGTATATCTGGTGATTCTCTTTGGACTGGCCTTGGCAGCTTCAATCAAACAGGCCAGTGTCTATTTCCTTGGATATATTTCTTTGTCCTTCTCCTTATTCTTATCGATCTATACTTATATAAAGATGAATTCAGAAGAAAACAAGTGGAAAGACGTTCTGTTCCTGATTGGATTCATTGTCACTTTGGGCTTAAGTATTTTCTCGATTGTCGCTTATTTCACCTTAGGAAAGTAAACGAACATAAAAAAAGTGATGCCGTGGTATAAAAATACCGAAAGGCATCACTTTTACTTTACTCTGATTTCTTATAATCCAGACTGGCGAGAGTTGATTTCAAAAGTTCGGCAGATGCGGACAGTTTCTTATTTTCTTCGTAGCTTAAGGAAATCGGAACGATTCTTTCAACTCCGTTTCCTCCGACAATTGCCGGCATTGACACCGTGACACCATCGATTCCAAAATCGTTATGGAGGGAAGTGGAGACAGGGAGAATCGATTCCTCATCTCTCATGACAGCTGAACAGATTCTGGAAATTGCCATACCGATACCATAATAAGTTGCTTTCTTCTTCTGAATGATTTCATAAGCTGAGTTTTTAACATTCTCACCTATGTCTCTCATCGATTGGTCATGATTGAAGAATCCTCGCATTTCGCAGAATTCATGAATCGGAACACCGGCGACATTGGCAGAACTCCAGACAGGTATTTCACTGTCGCCGTGTTCACCGATGATGAAGGCGTGGATAGAACGGGGGTCAATTTGAAGATGCTCTCCTAACAGATATCTTAAGCGGGCGGTATCAAGAACGGTACCAGAACCAAAGACATGGCCTTCGGGAAGTCCGGACATATCCTGTGCCACTTTGGTCAGGATATCGACGGGATTTGCAACGACCAGGATTATTCCCTTGTAGTTTCTCTTTTTGATTTCAGGGATGATAGTGGCAAAAATAGCGGTGTTCTTTTTCACAAGATCGAGTCTTGTTTCACCGGGTTTTTGATTGGCACCGGCTGTGATGATGATCATATTGGCATCGGCGATGTCGTCATAATCTCCGGCAATGATATCCATAGGATGGGAGAAGAGGAGACCGTGGCTGATATCCATCGCCTCTCCTTCGGCTCTTTCCTTATTGGCGTCGATCAGGACCATCTTAGAGAAAAGTCCTTTGATCATTAAGGTATAGGCGATTGTCGAACCTACAAACCCACATCCGATAATGACGACTTTTCTTACTGAACTGATTTTATTCATTTTATTCTCCTTTTTTGTCTGCATATGAGTAACTATATTTTATATCAAAAACCATAAATAATATATTTTTCGCCTATATTTGCAAATTAATAGCGTAATAATGATTGCTTTTGTATTGACTAAATTGAAAGAATGGTAGGAATTATTGTCTTTTTGATATATAATGGATTACAGAAAAAAGCGGGAAACTGTTTATTTAAGTGAGGATAAGGATACATGGATCAGCAGATTATCAATTTGGCGTTTAAGTGGGATGGATATGGTATGGCTTTGTATGTCTTGATTACAACTCTTGTAAGTGGTGTCTTAGCCAGTCTTCTGGGTATTGAAAGAGAAATGAAGGGTCAGGCTGCCGGTCTTCGAACTCATGTTCTCTTAGCAGTCGGCTGTTCTCTGATGATGACTTTATCAGCTGTGGGAATCAATTATTTCACGAAAGCAAATTCTGATACGTCTAACTTGACCTATGATACTTCAAGAATTGCCGCCGGTGTCGTATCCGGCATCGGCTTTTTGTGCGCCGGAACCATCATCAAAAACGGTGTATCAGTCCGCGGTCTTACAACAGCTGCCACCTTGTGGTTATGTGGAGGTATCGGCTTAGCCTGCGGTGCCGGGTTTATCTTAGAGGCCATCATCGTAACTTTGGTCTCCGTCTTCTTTTTATTGGGCTTGGTTAAAATTGAAAAGATTCTCGATAAGAAATCTCCCCAGGTTAGAATCATCGTCGCCCCTGATGTTCCGATATTAAATGAAATCCATGCTGAAGCTGATAATGCCCGTCTGACCATCAAGAACATCTCTTCCGATACCGTGACTGATGCCCAAGGCAAAGAGGTTGTCGATATTACCATCTTCTTTGCATACCGTTCAGATATTGCCTCTATCAATGATTTCTGCGAAAACTTTTCTTCCAATCCCAAGGTCTATCAGGTCAAGGGTTCCAAGTTCTCAAAAAATTCTTAATTTAGTTACATTTTAACTATTTGTAATTTTTTTCTAAAAAATGCCGATTCTATTGTATTTTACGAGAATTATATTAGAATAATATTAGAAATAAGTTGACAGAAGGCATAATAAAATGGATAAAACTACACGCTTAGCCGGCATTCTTCTTCCGATATCTTCTTTACCTTCTCCCTATGGCATTGGAACATTAGGCAAAGAAGCCTATGATTTTGTTGATTTCTTAGAAAAAAGCCATGAGAAACTGTGGCAGATTCTTCCTTTGAATCTTACTTCCTATGGTGATTCACCCTATCAGTCACCTTCCTCTAACGGATTGAATTATTACTTTATCGATTTTCGCATACTCGAAGAAAAAGGCCTTCTAAGCAGAGAAGAATACATCAATGCCGACTTTGGCGATGATCCTGAACATGTCGATTACGGCAAGCTTTTCGAGTATCGTATTCCGATTCTCAGGACGGCTTTTCTGAGATTTGACAAAACTGATCCCTCCTTCGTCAAATTCGTACAAGAAGGGGAAGGGCGTGATTTTGCCTTCTATATGACTTTGAAAGTCAAGAACCATTATCGTCCCTGGTATGAGTGGGCTGATGATGAGAAAAACTATACTCCTGAATTAGAAGAAAAAATCATCAATGACAGACAAGATGATTACCTTTTCTATGTCTGGACCCAGTTTGAATTCTATGACGAATATTTTAGCCTGAAGAATTATGCCAATTCCAAGGGTGTCTCCATCATCGGCGATATGCCTTTGTATCTCGCCCGTGACTCCGTCGAGGCCTACAAATATTTTGAGATGTTCCTCTTTGACGAGAATCACAATCCAACGTTGGTAGCCGGCTGCCCACCGGATTATTTTTCACCTGACGGTCAGCTTTGGGGCAATCCTATTTACGACTGGGATTATATGGAGAAGACCGGATTCAAGTGGTTCAACAAGAGAATCGAACAGAATCTGAAGTTCTTCGATATTCTCCGCATCGATCACTTCCGCGGGGTCAGTGCCTATTACACTATACCTTTTGGAAACAAGACAGCCCGTGAGGGAAAATGGGTAAAAGGACCTGGTTTTTCCTTATTCAAGGATAAAACTGATCTTCCCATCATCGCCGAAGATCTGGGATTCATGGATGAAGGTGTCATCAAATTATTGAAAGAAACTGGCTATCCGGGAATGAAAGTTCTGGAATTTGCCTTTGACGGCGATTCTCTCAACAGTCACAAGCCTTCTAACTCCACTGCCAATTGCGTCTGTTATACCGGAACCCACGACAACATGCCTATCAAGGGATTCCTTGAGGAACTCAATGAAAATGAGCTCAAACTATATTGCGATGATCTTAAAAAGCAATGTGAGCTTTTCAATGTCCCCTATGATGGAAGCAATCTTTATTCCTTGACCAGAACCACCTGCCTTTTATGTCTGGGCGGTCCGAGTTTCATGAGTGTTCTTCCTATTCAGGATATCTTATACCACGGCAAAGAAAGCCGTTTAAATGAGCCTTCTACCTTAAGCGACCGAAATTGGACTTATCGTACTAAGAAGAGTGACTTCACTGATCGTCTGGCTGACATATTATTCAAAGACAATCAGAGATTTGGTCGTTAACTCAGCTAATTACGTCTTTTTCCTTACAAAACTTGAAATAACATTTAAAAAGGTTTAATGTCTTAAGACGTTAAGAGCAATTTTGAATGAATGTATTAATCATTGAAGGCGGCCACGAAATCGCAAAAGCAGTCCAGCATTTTCTCTCTATTCATTTCATCGAATCCGATATTCGCTATGAAGCCGAAGACGGTTTCCAGGAAAGTCTCAGTTTTCGTTATGATGTCATCATCATCGAAAGCAAGATAAAAGGCGTCGACAACCTCGGTTTAGTCAAGAAAATCCGTTCCAAGAACGTCGATACGCCTATCCTAGTTTTGTCAAATGACAATTCCATTGACTACAAAGTATCCTACCTGATATTCGGAGCCGATGATTTTCTTGTCGTCCCTTTTATTTTCGAAGAGTTTTTGGCCCGCCTCTATGTATTGGCGAGAAGAAACGGTCAGATAAGAATCGACAAACTGAGTTTCGGCGATCTTTATCTGGACCGGCTGAATCATCGATTTCTCTGCAAAGACAAAGTGATAGCTCTATCTAACAAAGAGTTCATGATCAGCGAACTGTTAATCAAGAACCAGGGC
>DHDT01000002.1:20463-20639 GCA_002399505.1 Caryophanales bacterium UBA4869
AGACCTAATGGTCGACAAGGTCTGGGGCTTTGATTCTGATTCCACCTATAATTCAGTCGAAGTCTATGTTTCCTTTTTGAGAAACAAGATAAAGAAGATAGGATCGAAAGTCTATATTCAGTCTCGAAGAAACAACGGCTATTTTCTTGAATCTCTTCCTGTATCTAATAAGAAAG
>DHDT01000002.1:20823-21993 GCA_002399505.1 Caryophanales bacterium UBA4869
TGCTGTATCTAATAAGAAAGGACGTAAATTATGAATAGAATCTCCCTTGTGGCCCATTATCCGACTTATCAGTGTATCACCCCCTATAAAGATGGCCTGATCGGCAAAGACTCCTCTTCCCTTTATCTTCTGGAGAAGAATTCCAAGGCTCCTTTGGCGATGGTCAATGAACCTCTCTACGGAAAGAAGGGAATCGTCTCTCCTGATTTGAAGTTCTATTTCCTGATATCAACCCTGTTTTGCGACAAGGCCGGGATTTATTCTCTTCCTTCCCTTCATAAGGCTAGAGTCATCAAGGGGACAAACGGCCAGTATCATGACTATTTCAAGGATGCCTGCTTTACTTCTGATAGCCATTACCTGTTTCTTTTGGCTGACAATCTTTGTGAAAATGCGGTTGAGACTGTCCTTTACAAGATCGACCTGACGACATTTGTCGGTGAGGTTTTCTTCCGCGGCGAAAAAAGGAAGTTCGACAATATCCGCTATGTCAAAGGACTTATGTCCCTCGTCCTCTTTGACAAGAAGGGGAAAGTATCCTTCTTCAATCAAAACAGCATCAAGAAGGAACTTGACATCGATTCCTTCAACCGTCTTTTCTTTATCGACAACTCCTCTACTTTCATCACTGATTCGGCAACCGGCATCAATCTTCACGGCCATAATGGGACCTTATTGAAGAGTCTTTCTTTTTTAGTTTCAAAAGATAATGAGGAAGAGAGTTTTGACCATCTTTCTCAGTCCTTTATCGACATGACTATCAGCAAAGAAAAAGGACTTCTCTTCTATGTCACAGAAGTGAAGCCCGGTTTCAGTTACCATCTCTTCGTCTTTGATTTGCATGACTTCTCGCTTGTCAAAGACATCAGCCTCAAAGAGAAGACGACAAAGCTCAATTATATGGATCCTTACCTCATCTTAAAGACTGAGCATGGGATTTCTCTTTATGAAGTCTTTGGAAAAGACCTTAAGGAAAAGTCCTGATCAGTTCTGTTTCTTATCAAGATACGCTTTGGCAAAAGGACAGGTGGCCTGAATCTTCAGGCCCTCTTTTTTTGCATATTCTTCCACTTCGTCGACCAATTTCTTTCCTAAGCCCTGACCCTTTAGTTTCTCGCTGACAATAGTGTGTTCGATGACTAGATGATCATCTTTGATGACGTAGAGGAT
>DHDT01000002.1:22114-23158 GCA_002399505.1 Caryophanales bacterium UBA4869
TTGGCTAGTACCTCACCTTCCTCATCACTGTAATAAATACCGGATCTGTCTTGTGTTCTGTTCATGATATATAAGCTCCTGTATTGAGTATACGTTAAAGACAGAAATTGTGGTCTTATATGCCTGAGGAAGGCTTGGAATCGTTTTTATCTTTTTTTGAAGCTTTCGGTTTATTCTCTTTTTTTTCTGTGTCTTTTGTTTCAATATCAGTCTTAATCAGTTCTTTGACAGTCTCACCCGAGATGACTTTTTCTTTTCCGGAGGCGATGATCTGCCTGGTTGGCAGTTCGCGGCTTACCATGGTAAAGACATAGGACTCGGACTGAATTGTTATGATGGAAGCTATATAGACTAAAAGAGGAACAGTCAATAAGAAAGCCAGAATCGGAGACAGGAAGACGGCGATTAAGATGATTGCCACCATCGAGACTATGAGGATGACAAAATCAGCACCGATCTGCTCTAAGATATTCTTATAATTGATAATCTTCTTGATAGGTACTTTCCGATAGCCATAGATAAAAAATGCTAGAAGCAAAGATGAAAAGGAAAGAACCAGAATATAGAACAATCCTGAGAAGATGGCTGAGAACTTCCAAAGGGAGATAAGATAGGTGGCCAGGGATATGATGAGAGCGATCAAAGTAGAGTTGATGACGTAGGAGAGAATCGACTTGAAGATTGATCTTCTGGCGTTGAAGCGGCGCAGAACAATACGAGTTATAAAAGCGGAGACATAGATCATTACAGCGAAGATGATGATTGAGTTGTTAATTCCGACAATGAGTGAATGAGCGTATGAATTAATGATTTTTTCTACTTCAGGTGCCGTGGTTGTCGAAGATGAGATGATATTGATAAAACCAGTCAGGGTATTCTGTATCCAGGAAGTAGAGACAATCTCCTTATAAACAGAAAGCGGGTCATTAGAAAAGTTGATCTGTTTTACCGCAGTCTTTATGTATTCTAAAAGAATATCCCGGTCATAATTGAGGGTCTGATTCAAAGTAGTCGAGATATCATTGATAGCCGCCGTTGTCTTAT
>DHDT01000071.1:0-454 GCA_002399505.1 Caryophanales bacterium UBA4869
AGTTTTCTTTATTTTCAGTTCTTTATAGCCGGTCTTCTCATCCAAGATCCGCTCGAGTTCACAGTCTTTTAGAATACCTATGACAAGTTCACAGGTCAGACTGATGATAGTTCCCTCTTTTAAGTGGCCGCCGATTACGGATAAGTCTTTTCTCGAGAGAGAAATATGAAGATGAAGACCTTCTTCACTAATAGTTCCGGTAAGGGAGACTATCTCCATGTTTTCGACTATTTCATGGACGTCAACGCCTTGGCTGTCTCTGATTCTGGCTTTGCTTACACAGCCAACACCGCTTAAGATAACACCGGCCCTGATATGGTTTTTCTTTGCAATTCTAAGGATAGAATCATAAAGATCATCTCCTTTTTCCAGTCTTGTTTCGATAGTTTTCATATGCTGATGGTATTAACGGGAAGAACTAAAAGAAGTTTTCCTTTTTCTACTTTGATGATAG
>DHDT01000071.1:546-1338 GCA_002399505.1 Caryophanales bacterium UBA4869
TCCTTTTTCTACTTTGATGATAGACTCTCTGCCGATGAATTCATTGGATACTCCTAATGGGACATTGTCAGTCAGAACCACCTTGTCTAAAGGATATTTGAGATTGATCAGGGAGACAGCTTCACATTTTTCAGAATAGCTGAAGACAGAAAGTTTTCCTTTGCAGGATTTATCTAATGTCAGCTGACTGTCTTTTAGCATCAAAAGATAATTATCAAGCTCAGGAGTAAACATCCTGGCTTTTATTCCCTTATCGCAGAGATAAGACAAAAGCTGGATGTTTCCTATCGTATGCTCAATCTTAAGACCGAGGCATCCATAAAAATCAATCGATTTAAATCCTTGTTCTAACAGGTATTTGATCGACCAGAAGACATCGGTGTCATCTTTTACCGGATTAAGACGAAAAACTCTTCCAGGATTTTTGATTTCTTTTTCGTCTAGAGTATCAAAATCACCGACTAGAACGTCAGGTTCGATCTTTTCTTTTAAGAAATGATAATACCCGCCATCACAGGCTATTGAATAATAGTCTTCATTGAGTTTCTTTAAGATTGAAGTGTCGTTCAATGATGATGCTCCGACAATGATTGCCTTGTTTTTGCTTTTCATTCGATAAAACCTGGAAGAACCAATCCGCATTGAGCTGCTTTTTCGATGATCTTCTTTTCCAGTTTGACATCGTGATAGGAAGAGGCGATTAAAAGCATACCGAAAAAGCCCTTGTCAATGCCCTTTTCGGTTGCTTTTTCATAATACCTGTAAGCTTCTCTGTCATCTTTTTCTATAGCT
>DHDT01000071.1:1455-8709 GCA_002399505.1 Caryophanales bacterium UBA4869
CCTTTATATAAAAGGTTAGCCATATCCATATAGGCATCAGGATAGCCGATGCTGATCATGTATTTTAGGTAAGTGATGGCTTTCTGGTATTCTTTTTTTTCAAGTTTTACTTTGTAGAGAAAGTAATACCCGACATTGTTTTTTTCTTTGATTGCCAAAAGAGCCTGCTCTTTTGCTTCCTCTAAAGAGACGATCAAAGGTTCTTTTCTATTGGAGAAGTGACAGCGGGCGAGATAGAGGTGATTAAGACCTCCAAAGTTAGAAGAAGAAGAGAGAATTCTTCTGATGTCTCTTTGCTTTTCAGCAGTTGAAAAAGGATCTTGAACGCCTTTTATCAGATTGTATAGCAATTCTTTCTTTGTTAATGTCTTTTCCATACAAGAATATCATAACACCACCACAATACTTTTCTTGATAAGGTATAATAATATCGGTAAGATATAATCAACCACAAAAACAAATGAACACAATAGTAATTAGAGCTTTGGCTAAGATCAACTTGGCAATCGATGTGCTGGATAAGAGAGAAGATGGTTATCATGATATTGATATGGTGACTGTTCCTTTGATGTTGCATGATTCGGTAGAAATCACCCCTCTTCCCGGCTCATTTGAAACATATCTTTATTGCGATGATCCCAGCATTGTCTGCGACGAATCCAACTTGGCCTTCAAAGCCCTTGACGCTATGAGGAATTCCTTTAAGTTTGACGGACACTATCGTATTTTCATATATAAGAAGATTCCTGTTCAGGCTGGATTAGGCGGTGGAAGCGCAGATGCAGCCGCTGTTATCAGAGCTTTGGAATCTCACGTCATCAAAAGCGGAGATAACCTAGACAAGATCAATGAGCTGGCTATGAATATCGGCTCGGATGTTCCTTTCTGTTTCTATGACCGCCCAGCCAGAGTCGGTGGAAAAGGCGAAAGACTCGATTTCATCAAAGTCGCTTATCCTTATTTCGTTTTGATTGTCAAACCTGACTTCGGTCTCTCGACCAAGTCTGTCTATGAAGCCTATGACAATATCAAGGAAGGCATCCACCATCCTAATATTGAGGCTCTCATTCATGCTCTGGAAGTCGATGATACCGATGGCATCAAGAAAAACATGATCAATGTTTTATCAGTCCCGGCTATCAAGGCTTTGCCTCTAATCGGTGAGCTTTTAGAAGAGATGGAGATGATGAACCTCAGTCTTTGCGGAATGTCGGGAACAGGTTCTGCCTGTTTTGCCTTATCCAAAGACCGTCGTCAATTGGAAAAAGCCGCTCATCTTTTTGAAAAAGAAGGATATCAGACTGAACTTACCCAGTTCGTCGTAAGATAATGAGATTCATATACAGGCAGATATTCAAGATGGTATGGAAAAGTATTGGCAAACACGACAAAAAGACGATGGAACGCATCAAAGACCCTGCCGATATAGAAGTTTCTCAGGTGAACTATTTTCAAGATGACAAAAAAAGTCATTTGATGAATATCTATCGAAAGAAGGATGAAGAAAAACGTCCTCTTTTGTTTGATATCCACGGTGGAGGCTGGATGTACGGAGACTGCAACTTGAACGGTCATTTTGCAAATTATATGGCCATGAAAGGATACGTAGTGGCTACACCATCTTATTCTCTGGTCTTTGAAGCCAAGATCGACGTCATGATCCAGGAACTGTATCAGGCTTTGATTTATATCTATTCCAAAGCGGAAGACTATGGAATAGACAAAAACCGAATCTATCTTACCGGTGACAGTGCCGGGGGTCAGCTGTCTTTGCTGATTCTATCAATTCTTCAAAGCGAAGAACTTAGAAAAATATATAAAATAGGTGTTCTTCCCTTTGATATAAAAGCGGCCTGCCTTTGCAATCCTGTTGTCTATATCAAGGATTTAGACTTCTTAGATGGGCATAAGCATCTTAATAACGGATGCAAGGATACCTTCTTAGCTCTTCTCTGCGGAAATGACTATAAGAAAGAAAGAAATACTATTTTTTCGCACACCGATTTTACAGACGTTGTCAAAGAAGTTGGTATTCTTCCTCCGCTCATGATTACGACTTCAAAAGGTGATACTGCATTTTACGGACAGGCAAAAAGACTATCCGATGAACTTAGCAGTAAAGGTTTTAACTGTGAGTTCTATTCTTTAGATGACCCTACCTTCACTCATGTCTATAACGTCACTGATCCGACTGATGAAAGAAGCATTGATATCAATAGACGGATAGACGAATTCTTTAAAAAGAATTAAAAAAAGAAACAGGATTAATCCTGTTCCCCATCTTTGATTGTGAATCCGCCTTTTTTCATTGTCAGATGAATCAAATTAATAGTTCTTTTGATAGCCAGAGAAGATTTGATTTTGAATCCTAACGGTATATCCTCAAAAGAACTTTTGGATGAAAAATCACGAAATGGAATCTTTGTGTTTTCTAAGTCCGAAGATTCAAGACGAAGATAAATCTTCAGATAATTGTTGGCGATTGTCAGCTTTGCATATCTTTTGCAGTGAAGACGATAGTTTAACCCGCTGCTTGATGATCTTACTTTAAGTCCATAGCCTTTAAGAAGAACATCAAAAGTATTTAAGGCATCAAAAAATTCAGGCTTTGTTTTTTTCAGAGATTCGGCTTTTTCATCGAATGACAGTCTTTTATATTTTGGAGTTCCGTCTTTATCTTCATAGTAGGTTCCGGAATGGTGTCCATGTATGCGTTGAACTTGTTTTGTAAAGGCCATAGATCCCTCCCTCTTTATGATAAATCACCTGTTTTATTGCAGATTAACAAATATACTTTAATATGAATTTTTACTCTTGTAAATGATAAAAAAACTCTTTTATCATTATCATTGCTAAACGTGGTTAAAAAGAAAAATTATTTTTTAAGTCAGCTATAAACCGCCTTAAATGCTTACATATTTAGAAAATATTAGTTTTGCATATATGGGAATATTTATTATGACTTCCAATTACTCGACTAACAGGGTAAAATAAAAGAAAGAAAAACATATCAGCGGTTAATGAAAAGAATAGGCTTTTTGCTCTATTAATATATTTAATATTAATATATTAATCGTTGATTTAGGGTTCTTGTCAGCATATAATATCCCTACATGCGTTTTTTTGTGCGCATTAATACAATGGAGGAAGACCAAAATGAAACGTACTTATCAGCCTAGCAAAATCAAGAGAGCTCACACCTGTGGATTCAGAGCCAGAATGGCAACTAAGGGTGGAAGAAATGTTCTCAACAGAAGAAGAGCTAAGGGCAGAGCCCGTCTTACTCAGGCTTAAACAGCCCAATTTTCGGCAGTATCAATGAAAAAAGTTTACCGACTGACTAAATCTCAAGATTTTAAGAAGGTATTAGATCAAAGACACTGCGCTGGCAAAAACCAATCCTTTTCCGTCTTCTACGCTCCTAATCAGGTCGATCATGCCCGGATAGGACTATCTGTTTCAACCAAAATCGGAAATGCCGTAGTTAGGGCAAGAGTCAGAAGACAGCTTCGGGCTCAGATCAACCTCTTGGATATTCTAGAATCACCAATTGATGTCGTCATCATTGCTCATTCTGGTTATCTTTCGAAGACCTTCCAGGAAAACACAGCGGTGCTTGGAAAAGTGTTTAGTCGTCTGGGTGTGCCATCCAAAGAGGAGAAAGCATGAAACAAAATTCTCATAAGTGGTTTAAAAGAATAATGGTTGCTTTTGGAGCGATCATTGCTCTTTTTGGTTTAAGCGGCTGCACTAATTCTTTCTGCACCAATCAGGATAAAGCCAATCAGCTATATGCTTATTATGGTGATGTTTTCAACAACTCCACTAAAGTTGATGAGGTGGATTCCGAAAACGAAAATGAGACTCTTCAGAATACTAACCGCACTACTTTATACAATACGCTGAGCACTTCTTATGGATACTCTTTGCCTGATAAGAAGTTTCAGGCCTATATGAGCGATAAAGTCGATGCTTTTGTCGATGCTAAATATACTTTATGGCTTGATGGTCAGGGAAGCTTAGGATCACTGACTGAAACCGAAGCTAAGAGAGTCGCTAGAAATGTCGGCATGTTTGCCGGTATTGAAAATGATACTGCCGGTAATCCTAAGGTTGCAAAGCTCTGGACCAATTATGATGCTTGGTATCAAGATGCTTTAGCTGATTCTTCAGTTGGTGTCCTTTATGCGCCATCTGCCGGTTTTGTTTCTGTTTTCAAGTCTACTCTTGAGACAACAGTCAATAACAACGATGCCTGTATCACTCCTGTCACTGAAGATTTCAAACAGAACGGTTCGACCATTTATATCGAAGGCAAGACCTGGGGACAGGCTTTCCAGCAATTCGGATTCTTAGAAGGTTTATTTGTTTATCCTTTTGCTTATATTGTCCACGTCATCTCTGAAAGCTTCGGAGATCAGGGTTGGGCTCAGATTCTTGCAATTCTCGTCGTCACTCTCTTAGCTCGTATCATCACTGTTATTTCTACTTTGGTTCAGGGACGAACCCAGTCTAAGCAAAATGCCTTAAAGCCTCAGCTAGATGCTCTTTCAAGAAAGTATCCTAATTCTTCCTATGACAGAGATCAGAAACAGGCGATGGCTATGGAGCAGGCTCAGCTGATGAAGAAAGCCAAAGTCCATCCTCTCCTGCCGATGCTCTTCATGATCATTCAGTTCCCGCTCTTTATCTGTGTCTGGTCAGCCTTACAGGGAAGTGCTGCCTTAGCTAGCGGTTCCTTATTTGGATTATCGCTTACTACTTTGGTTTCTACCTGTGTCACTAGCTATGCGACTACTCCTGGTGCTCTTGTCGGTATCTTAGTCTTTATCATGATGACTATTGCCAATATCCTCACTTCTCTTACTGGTCTTTGGATGAACAAGTGGAGAACTGATAATTTTGGTGCTGCCACTGTCACTCAAAAGGATGCTAACGGCAATATCGTCGATCCTAATAAGACTATGAAGTGGATGACTTACATCATGATGGCATTCGTTGTCTTCATGGGCTGGAGCTTACCTGTCGCTATGGGTATCTACTGGTTCTTCGGTTCGGTTATCTCTATCTGCCAGACCTTGCTTACTGAAGGCATCCAGACTAGATCCCGTCATAAGAAAACCGCTAATACCGGTGACGGCAGTGATTTAGCCGCTTTGAGAAGAAGCTCCCACCATAACGGCAAAAAACGTTAGAATAGATAATCGGAGGAAGATATATTATGAACAAGTATGAAGGAAAAACCGAAGAAGAGGCTTTAAAGAAGGCTTGCCTCGACTTAGGTATCGCTGATCCTAAGACTGTCAACTATCAAGTAATCTCAGTCAAGAAGACACTTTTCTCCAAGACCGTCACTATCGGTATCTACTCCATCAATGATGTCATCGTCTTCGCTGACGATTACATCAAGCGCTGTCTTCATTCTCTCGGTATTGAGGGATCGACAGAAGCTAAATATGAAGAAGGCGTAATCAAGCTCAATATCGTCACTGCCAGAAACAAGAACGTCATCGGAAGAAACGGTGATACTCTTCGCTCTATCAATGAACTCACTCGTTCTGCCTGCTTCAATCGTTTCGGCGGACACTATCGTATTCTTCTTAATTGCGATGGCTATAAAGAAGACAAGTACAGCAAGTTTGCCTACATGGCCAAACATTATGCCGCTGAAGTTCAGAGAACACATATCACTGCGGTTCTTGACGCTATGACTTCTGATGAAAGAAGAATCATTCATCAGACTCTCACTGGCTGTCCTAATATCAAGACTCAGTCTTTGGGAACAGGACATAAGAGACACGTTACTATTCAGTATGTACCGGGTCCGACAGTTGTTCCAGTCGATGCCGAAAAGGAAGAAAATAAGTAAATCAAAAGGCCATTCTGAGATGGCCTTTTTTAGTGCTTGAATTCCTGTTTGTCTAACTTTTCTGCTGGAATCCAGCAAGAAAAAACTATCGGAGGGGGAACACTCTCCGATAGTTTCTTAGAATTAACAAGAGTCGATCTCCCTTGAATTTCTTGAAGTCTGTCAGCAGTCAACTGTGAAAGAATAACGTCCGTTCTTCAGTTCTTTATGTGTTCCGTCAGGCAGAGCCAATTCACAGATGGTATTGACGGGAACTTCGATTAAAAACTGAATTGTTCCGTTGATTTTCTCCCATTCGCTTCTTATGGTTCCAAAGGGAGTATCTGTCATCGCTTTGGCATAAGAAAGCTGAGTCGGAATCAATGGCTGGATTTTGAATCTCTTATATCCGGGAACTATAGGTTCAATACCGCAGATTCTCTGATAGAAGAAGGCACCTACCGCTCCGCTTGCATAATGGTTATAGGATATCATTCCTCCGGTTCCGTCTTTTCCAATTGAACAGGACCCGTCTTCGTCTAAGCCATCCCATCTTTCCCAGATAGTTGTTCCGCCTGTTTTTACTTCATAGAGCCAGGAGGGACACTTGTCATTGAAGAGCATTTTGAACGCTTCTTCTTTGTATCCGCTGTCAGCTAAGGCAAAGAGGATATATGGAGTACCGGGGAATCCTGTACCGATACGATAATCATTCTTTTTTATCAGCGAGACTAAGTTCAAAGCGACCTTCTTTTTCATCTTGTCATCTAACATATCGAAAGCCAAAGGCAAGACATAACCGGTTTGGAATTCGTTTTCAAGTCGTCCATCTTTATCAATGAGTTTTGATTGATAGGCGTCGGCGACATTATCAGATATCTTGCGGTATTTTATCTCATCGTCATGTTTTCCTAAGACAGAGGCTACTTTGGAAAGAATATCGGAGGTATGTCTGAGAGAAGCCGTAGCGGTCCATTTTGATCTCTTCTGCCATTTAGACATCTCATCGATATCAGGAGCCACCCAATCACCAAAATGCAGTAAGGAAAGCGTGTTCCAAATATAACGGTCTTTGCCAAGACTGAAGAGATTAGCCCAGAAAAGACAGGCATTCACATATTTTTTCATTGTCGGATACATTAAAGAAAGGACGTCTCTGTTTCCGTCTTTAAGATACATATTATAAGGAACAGTCAGACAGGCATCACCCCAGAAATCAACAGCCATAACGGGCATCGTTGCCGGAAAACCATAGCCTTGAACTGGTATCGTGTTAGGAATGCCGCCTCCTAAATGCTGTTCGGCTTTCATGTCTTTAAGCCATTTGACAAGGAATCTATCCATATCAAAGCAGTAGAGGGCAGTAGGAGAAAAGACCGAGATATCACCCGTCCATCCCATCCTCT
>DHDT01000071.1:8800-9923 GCA_002399505.1 Caryophanales bacterium UBA4869
CCGTCCATCCCATCCTCTCATCTCTTTGAGGACAATCGGTCGGGATATCCATGAAATTAGATCTCGAACTCCAAATGATGTTCTGATAAAGACGATTGATGTTCTTGTCAGAACATTCAAAAGAACCAGTTTCTTTGATGTCTGAAGAAAGAACAAAGGCCTCGATTTCAACATTATCAGGCTCGATTCCCTCAAGACTGATATATCTGAAACCCATATAGGTCAGAGTCGGAGCAAACTCCTGTTTTCCTTCTTTGCAGATATAAGTCAAGGTAGCTTTGGCTGATCTTAAAAACGATAGATTGAGATCACCGTCTTCTTTTAGTATTTCTCCGTGGCGGATGATAATCTGTGTTCCTTCTTTTGCATTCTTGATCTTCAGATTGATGACACCGGCAAAGTTCTGCCTGAAGTCATAAATAGTTTTCCCCTTTGAAAGAGTGGTAGAGGATACCGGTTTTAAAGTTGCGATTTTGATGACATCAGATCCATAATCAGCTGTAATAAGAGGATTTATTTTAACATGTTCAACACCTGCTTTATGATAAGAGATGTTTTCAATTCCTATCCTGCTGTCATAAGTTTCGCCATCATAGAAATCAGCTTCTTTATAAGGACCTTCTCTTCCTACGTCAAAGGAAGAGTCTGTCTTGATAAGCTCTTCGCTTCCGTCTTCATAAGTGATGAAGATGTTCGCGAGAAGAGCCTGTCTTTTAGCAGTGATTCTGTTCTTTCTGGTGAAGACAAATGAACCGACTGCCCAGCCTCCGGAAACAACAAAATAGAGAATGCTGTCTTTCTTTAACGAAGAGGTGATGTCATAGGTCTGATACATCAGATGAGACTTATAAGACGTGAAACCAGGAGCGAAATATCTGTTTCCGACTTTCTTGCCATCGAGAAGAAAATCATAGACTCCTAAAGCCGTAGAATAGACGACCGCTTTTTTGATTTTCTTTCCAGATAACTGCAGTTTCTTTCTGAATATCAAAACCTTTGGCGAAATTCTCTTCTCAGTGAAACGATAGGAAGGATCGGTGATGAAATCCCCTTTGAGTCCATTCTCACCAAGCCCCGTTGAGAAAGACAGGACTTTTTTTGCTTCCTGTCCTTTATCGTCTTT
>DHDT01000071.1:10084-12923 GCA_002399505.1 Caryophanales bacterium UBA4869
TTACACTATTGAAATCATTGAATTCTTTGGTCCAGTTTCCGATAGACAAAGTGGCAACGACGATAGTAGCGTCATCGTGGTCTTCACTGATGGAATAGGAGAAAAGAGGATGCTTTTCATCCGTTACAATGTCTTTTTCTAAGCCTTCACAGGTGAATTTTGTAATCTTTATCATGTTTTCTCCTTCTATTTTAATCTATTGGATTATTTGATTTAAATAAAAGGAACTATAGGTAAACAATTTTTTGATACCTATAGTTCCTGTCGTCTATTAGGGGGCTAGATTATTCTTTGACGATAGCAAAGAATGGAGCGACAACGGAAGCTAACCAGGCGATGACGTAGAAGATGATTCCGAATATGGTTCCTCTGGCAGAGGCCATATTGGCAGGAGTCTGGATTTCAGCTAAGACGTTGGCTTCGGAGAAGAAGATATAGGCTAAGCCTTCAGCTCTGGAGGCGATGAACATCATGAAGGAAACGACTAAGAGCATCGGGCCGGCGATCTTGAGAAGAGCGACGACCATCTTGATGACGTCGTTGACTGGATCCTTGAAAGTGAAGAAGGGAAGGATGATGGCTCCGGCTACGCAGAGAAGAGCGATGATAGTCAAAGCGACTACTACTCCGTTATTTGAGCCTTTGAAGTAACCTTCGATAGCTCCGTTAGCGGCATAGATTATCAAGGCGACGAATCCGAAGAGGAAGACACCTAGATAGATCCAAGCGCCGACTGACATCTTTTTGATGATGTTAGACATGGTTATTTACCCTCCCCTGTTGTTTCAGGCTTTTTCTTCTTGCCAGTGAAGTAGACGGCACCGTATCCGACTAAGGCTCCGACACCAAGAGCGATACTGCCGTATTCGACTACTCTGATAGCAGTATCCCACCAGGGAGTGACAGCGACGGTGGAGATATTGAGGATGGCGGAATTGGCAAAGGCATAAAGCTGGTACTTCATGCAGAGTCTGGCGGCATCGACTAAGGTCTGATCAGTGGAAGCGACAGCGGGAGTGATGTAGGTCCAGGTCTTATCAGTAGTTCCGTCTTTAGAGCCATGGAGGTTAGAATCATTGCCGGCGAAATCAGCCATCTGAGTGATAGTGGCCATGATGCTGGCTTCGGGGTTGAAGTAATACTTGTTAGACATCATATCGGTTGAGATGAGACCCTTGAAGTTCCACTCGCTGCGGATGATAGTGTTGATCATTCCAGTGTGATGAGAAGCGTTGACAGCACCTAAACGGTTGAAGGCGATCATGAGTCCTAAGGCACCGGCTTCTTCGACTGAGCCTTGGAATCCACGTAAGTCAGTTTCACGCATCTTCTGTTCGTTCATGTAGACACTGATACCGGCACGGTTGTGTTCCTGATCGTTGAATCCGATGTGCTTAGGACCGGAGAGAATGCCTAACTCACGGGTTCCCTTAGTGATTTCAGTTCCGACGAAGTTGCAGAGCATCGGATCTTCGGAAGGATATTCAGTGTTTCTTCCGTTGTAGGGAGAACGATGATAGTTAAGAGCAGCACCCCAGATCTGATAGCAGCCAGTCCAGAGACCGGTGTTGCCTAAGATCTTACCCCAATCATAAGCGAGATCGGGATTGAAGGCCGAACCCACTAAGGAAGGAGCATTGATGTTGACCTTGAACTTGCCGGCTTCAGAAGTAGGATCGACGAAGTAGGGATCTTCAGCAGCAGAAGCACCATTGTTGGCAGATAAGGTCTGGTTGTTGAATCCGCAGGGTCCGTCATACTGTTTGACGATCGGGTTTTCGATATTGGTGAGAGTATCAGACTGGTTGCCGCCATGGGCAACAGCTCCGATAGCATCTTCGGCAGGGATGGCATCGACTAACTTATCCCAGTAGTCATTATTGATATCAGTCTGCTGTTCATAACCGATAGAGGCAGCATCGAAGGTAGTTCCTTTAGTACCGGCGGAGTTTTCAACAGTTCCAGTGGTATTGATAGTATACTGCTGGTTTCTGAGTTCCTTTAACCATTCTTCCTTCTTAGAACTGTCGGCGATAGTGAGACCTTTGCCGTCATTAGAAGTGTTGTAGTTCTTCGGATAGGTAGTATCCCAATCGGAACGGCTTAAGTAGGTGACTGTTCCAGGGAGATAGTAATTCATATCGATGTTTTCGGAAGAATTGGTAATCTTGGCACCACTGTCAGAGATGGAATAAGTGGTGATATCGGTTTCTCCGGTATTCTCCCAGGTCTTGACAGCGGCGGTGTCTCCGCCGACTGAGCTTGTCTTTCCCTGAGCGGTGAGGACATTGTTGACAGCGGCATGGGATCCATTTCCAGTTGCAAAGTAATATGTTCCGCTATCCATGATGTAGGTCTTGGCCTTGGTGTAGTCATAAGAAGCCATGTATTTGGTGGGAACGGTGATTTTGACATTTGCAG
The DNA here is from genome assembly GCA_002399505.1 of Caryophanales bacterium UBA4869. Lineage (GTDB taxonomy): Bacteria > Bacillota_I > Bacilli_A > RFN20 > CAG-288 > Enterosoma. The sequence continues at coordinate 12,506 of DHDT01000071.1, forward strand.
TGGCACCGGCTTTTACATTGGTCTTTCCAGACTTTAAGAACTGAATTGCGCTCTTTTCGACTTTGTTGGTCTTGTCGTAATCAGTGTAAGGAGTCTGAACATAGAGCTGAGCTAAGAAGTCTCCGTCCTTATCGCTCTTGTTGGTGATAGCGATAGTGGCAGTGATATTTCCGCCAGCTTTGTCTTCGACTTCGACATTGAGGAGTTTTTCTTCATAGTCGAGATATGAAAGACCGAATCCGAAAGGATAAGAAACTTCATTGGCATAATCCCAGGAAGTTGCTCCATTAGAGGCGCCCTTTGCGGCTGTGGCCTTATAAGACGGATTGGCAATGCTGTCATAGTATCTGGTCTCATAATAGTTGTAACCGGTATAGATGCCTTCGGCTTCAACTAGGTAGGAACCGCCGTTATAGGT
>DHDT01000071.1:13035-13514 GCA_002399505.1 Caryophanales bacterium UBA4869
AGGAACCGCCGTTATAGGTAGCGGCACCGCCAAAGGATCCAGCCATTTCATTACCGATTTCAACTCCAGGCCATCTGGAATCAGTGAAATCAGAAACAGTGGTGTAATCTGAATAATAATCGCCTCCGAAATTCATCATGGCAGGAGAGGAAGCAGAATCGACGGCATAGGTATCAGCTAAAGCACCGGTAGGATTGACATCTCCCGTCAGGGCTTTGACGACACCAGTCAGCTGATAATCATTAGGAATTCCGATATAGGCAATACCGTCAACGGCGTGTTCGCCCTTGACTAAAGGACCGACTTCGATTGTGCAAGAGGTATCTAATAAGACGATGACCTTTGAACAGATTGATTTGGCCTTGTCGACTACTGCCAATTCATCATCTGATAAAGCTAAAGGATTCTTGCCGGTTGCTTCTCCGTTTGTGTCTAAGGCACTTCCGGGCTTATAGGTTGTTCCTTCTCCGCCAGGACGG
>DHDT01000071.1:13601-31994 GCA_002399505.1 Caryophanales bacterium UBA4869
TTGTTCCTTCTCCGCCAGGACGGGCAAAGGTGACAATACCGACATCGGCGTTGACTTTGCTTTCCCAGCCTGATTCTAAGCCGAATTCAGCTTCAGTGAACTTGCTAGGGTTGAGTTCAGTGATCTTGAATCCGGTATAATCGCCAGCCGTCTTGTTAGGACCCCAAGTATAGGTTCTCTTGGTTCCGGCCCAGGGATTAGTGGTCTCAGTGTACTTGTCTCCTAAGACCTTGTTGATATAGAAATCCTTGAGAGTCGGATCTACTGTCATGCCAGCATCTTCGAAAGCATCGACGATGTTGACCTGATCAGTGTTATTGGCAGTGTTATCGCAGTGATAGACGTCATAGGAGGCACCGCCGAAGAGGGCGATCTTGCTAGTCTTAGCTAAAGGAAGAACAGAATTCTCGTTCTTCATGATGACCGTGCCTTCAGCACCTTCTCTTACGGATAGCTCTTTAGCGGCGTTCATCATCTCTTCACCGGTCTTGTATTCGGAAACGTATTTAGGATCTTCGGTATTGGTGACATAGCTCTGAGTGCCTAAGGCATTGTCAATCGAGCTTCTCCAAGTGTCGGCAATCGAATAACCTACCGCTGCAATCATGGCGATAGATAACAAAATTGAAGATGTGCCTAAGAGAGCAGTTCCAAGTTTCTTTTTGTTCATCTTTTCCTCCGTTTGTCCTTCTCTTGATAATTCTTTTGATTATCTTTTTTCATTAACACCGTTTCTTTTTTGATCATTTCAGATGTTTCTGTTTGCATGCTTTTTTTCAGAAATATCCATTCATAATCATATAGGAACAGCGCTGATACACAAAGTTTATCATGGAAGAGCTTTCAGCGTTATATTGTGATTGAATATTGATATTTAATTTTTAATTATGCTCATTTTGAACACAATTGAACAAGTCTAAACAATATATAAGGATATAAGAAAAGCGTTGAGTTTTTAGCTCAACGCTGGTGTTTTTCTACTTATTCAGCACATCTTCGTTCAAAGTGACGTGGAAGGCTTTGGCTAAGGCTCTGAATTGCTCAGTTGATATAGTCTGCCTTTTGTGATCAGTCATAGAAAGGACTTTCACTAAGATCTCAGCTGATTTTTCAATCGTGTCAATCAGTCCGAAGGTGGTCTGGAAGTCATATCCGGCTCCAAATATTCCGTGGTGAGCCCAGATGACGGCATCGTATTTGGTCATCAGCTTGGAGGTGGCTATTGCTATCTCTTCTCCTCCTGGCACCATCCAGGGAACGACACCGACTCCAGAGGGGAAGACGATTGGACATTCAGTTGCCATCTCCCACAATTCTCTTGAGAAAGTATCAGAATCAAGAGGAAGAACAAATGTTAGGGCAATGACGTTGGTGGCATGGCAATGATAGACGACACGATAATCCGGATTTCTTTTCTTTAGGACTTCCAAGTTCATGAGATGGGAAGGAAGTTCGCTTGTCGGTCTTCCGCCTTTTGTAAGGCCCCAGACAATCATATATTTAGAACCAGTTTCATCAACTTTGATAACACAGAGTGATTCTTCAGGATATAATTTGACATTCATCATGAATTTACCAGAACCGGTTACTAAGAAATATTCGTTGGCCAGTGTTTTTACAGTAGCTCCGATTTCCTGCCAGACGCCAGTCTTCAAGTCATCTTGAATAGATTGGACTTCTTCTTCTTTTAAACGGTAAGAGAGATTGCCTCCGTTACGTTCATGCCATCCTTTTTTATAGCCTTCGTCACATAAACGTATCGCCTGTCTGGTAAAGACTGTGTCGATTACTTTCATTTTCACTTACCTCTTTTAGCTAAGATTTCTTTTTCGTAACGATGTATTTCATCTAAGACATCCATACCGACTAAAATTCCGTTTTTATGACAGAAATAATCGAATACTATGCCAAAAGGCATGGTTTTCATTCTTTCTGTAATAAACATCCTATCGGTATAATTTCCTTCTTCTTCAATCTTCTTTAACTTCATAGTAGGTTCAAGATAAGCCTTGAGCAAAGCCTTGAGAGTTGATCTGGTTCCGATTACCCAGGCGGCAATTCTATTGATTGAGGCATCAAAGAAATCCAATCCGATAGAGGTCTTTTCAATGATGTTGTTTCTGACTAGAGACCTTGCAATCTCATTAAGTTCGTCGTCAAAAATAACTACGTGATCGGAATCCCATCTTACTGGTCTGGAGACATGGAGAAGAATATGAGGAACAAAGAGAGAAACAGCGGAGATCTTGTCTGATACGTATTCAGTCGGATGGAAATGTCCGGAATCCAGACAGAGAGCCAATTGGTTTTTGACCGCATAACCTAAATAGAATTCGTTAGAGCCGGTCGTATATGATTCGACACCGATACCAAAGAGTTTGGATTCCAAGGCATCGATTTCATATCTGCTGTCGCTTTTCTCTTTGAAAATCTGATCAAGAGAGTCTTCTAGTCTTTCTCTGGGAGACAGGCGATCATAAGGAATGTCTTTGAAACCATCAGGTATCCAGAAATTGGTGACACAGGGTTCACCTAATTCTTTTCCAAAATATTGAGAAATCTTTCTCGATTTCTGACAATGCCTGATCCAGAAATCTCGGATTTCCTTATCGGGAGAAGATAGGGTAAATCCGGTTTTTGCCATCGGGTGAGAAAAACAGGTGGGATTAAAATCTAATCCGATTTTGTTTTTCTTTGCCCAAGAAACCCATTTTTTGAAATCTTCAGGCTCCAGTTCATCGATGTCTTTCTTTTCAGTTGGTTCAGCATAGATGGCATGAAGATTGACTTTGTGTCTGCCAGGAAGAAGAGACATCACTTCTTCAAGGTCTTCTCTAAGCTCTTCAGGAGTCGAGGCTTTTCCTGGATAATTTCCGGTTGCCTGAATGCCACCTGATAAATCCCCGGGATTCATAAATCCCCGTACATCGTCTCCCTGCCAGCATTGGAGAGAGATGGATACTTTTTGCATCTCTTCTAAGGCTTTATCAGTATCTACACCGATCTTTCTGTACTCTTCTTTTGCGAGAAGATATTCGTTTTCAATGGACATTTTATTTTCCTCCTATTGATATGGTATTCAGATAATCTTTGTATTTATCAGCTGTTCTTTCTGTGTCTTTTGGAAGATAGCTTTCTCTTATTGTTGATTTTGAAAGAACCTTTCTGGCTTCAATATGATTTTTGAATAATCCTAAGTAGATAAGCTGAGCCAATGTGTTTCCGTAGACAGTTGCCTCTCCTTCTCCGGTGATGACTTCGACATTGAGACTGTCTGCAATCAATTGATTAAGGAGCTTGGCGTATGCTCCACCTCCGATTACACAAAGTCTTTGGATATCTTTGCCGGTGATTTTCTTGAGGGTATCGAATTCTCTGACGTATTTGAAGGCCATGGATTCATAGATGGAACGGGCGATATGTTTGAGCTCCATTTCGCCTTGGTATTGGTTGGTTTTTTTAAGATAGGAATAATATTTTTCAATCATGTTCCCAGGTTTCTTGAAGCACTCGTCTTCAATATCGATATAGGTGTTGTTATCAGTGACTCCCTGAGCCATCTGAGCGATTTCCTGAAAAGAAATTTCTTTTTCTTTTCTGACATAATCGTGTCTTATCTCCTGGAGGATAAAAAGACCCATTATGTTTTTCAAAAAACGCACGCTATGGTCAAGACCTATTTCATTAGTGAAATTGTTACTGTATGTTTCATCGTTAATCAAAGGTGAATCAAGTTCTATGCCTAGAAGAGACCAGGTTCCGCTTGCTAAAAAGGCAGTTTTAGAGTCTATAGGCGCACTGGCGACTGCGCTTGCTGTATCGTGTGAACCGACGGCTACTACTTCACAGTCATAGAGATGATATTGATCAAGTAGGTTCTGTTTGAGATGACCGATCAAAGAAGAAGGATAAATAATCGGAGAGAAGTTTTCTTCTTTCAGTCCGATAAGATTCATATTCTTATGAGAAAGTGACCGAGTGAGAGGATTATATAAGGCTGTCGTAGATAGATTAGTCAGCTCCATTCTCTTGATTCCGGTCAGATAGAAGGCTATAAGATCCGGTATCAGAAGAAAAGAAGAGAAGTATTTCTTTTTGCTGATATCATCTGCCAGTTGAAAGATAGTGTTGAAATCCAATTTCTGAATTCCTGATTCCTGGTAGATATCTCTATAATCAACTTTTGAAAGAACCTTTGCCATACTGTCCTGGTTTCGATAATCACGATAGCCTAAAGGCCAGGATATGAGATTGTCTCTTTTATCTAACAGACCATAATCGACCGCGAAACTGTCGATTCCAATTGTTCGAATGTCTTTGTATTTTGAGAAAGAAACCGATATTCCCTGTAATATATTTGCCATCATCGACTCAAAGTCCCAGCAAAGATGACCTTCATGGTTCACCATTTCGTTTTGAAAACGATAGGTTTCCACGGAAAAAAAGGAGTTACCGTCAAAATCAGTAACATATATTCTTCCGCTGGATGCTCCGATGTCTATTGATAAAGTTCTCATAATGGATATTATTCCTTAAATAATGATAACAGGAAAGCCCTTTCTATGAGTGGGTTTGAACAATTATTGCAATAATTTATTTTTTGTCATAGAATTAAATCATATTCAATCACAAGTGAGCAAAACATGTACGACCTAGAAAGACAAAACAAAATTCTTGAGCTGTTGAAGAACAATAAAGCGGTCAGTGTCAATAAGCTGGCGCAGCTTCTTTACGCATCCAGCGCTACTATCAGAAGAGATTTGACGAAGATGGAACAGAAAGGATTAGTCACTCGTACTTTCGGTGCCGTCATGATAAACGCAAATCCCTCCAATACTGAAAAGGCTTTTGAATTAAGAGAGAAAAGCAACATTGTCCAGAAGCGGTCTCTATGTCAAAGAGCAGTTGATCTTATCAGAGACAACTCCTCTATTTTCATCGACTCTTCTTCTACTCTCCTGCACATTGTCCCTTATCTCAACTCTTTTTCCAATCTGACCATTATCACTAATGGTTTGGTCATTGCCAACGAACTTATCAATCAGACAAAACATTCTGTCATTATCTGCGGGGGACAGGTTCAGCCTAATACCAACTCGATGTTAGGAGCCTTGGCTTTTGCCTCTCTTAGAAAGTTCCATACTGATTTATCGTTGATATCAACTGCCGCTTTAGATTTCCAGTCCGGTTTCTATGAACTGACAATCGAGTCATCAGAATTGAAGAAAGTCTTAATCAGCAATTCTGATAAGACCGTCGTCTTATGCGATGAATCTAAAATCAATAAGAGATCTTTATATCAATGCTGCGACTTAGGTGATGTAGACACTATTATTTCTGATTATGTGTTGACAAAAGAAGATGAAAAGCTCATCAATAAGTCAAAGGTTGAGTTTATCAATGCCTGATTATTCTTGTTATCTATAAACTCGTATGTTTATCAATAGATGATATAATTTTATTATGCTAGTTTTTGACACCATCTGTGCTTTAGCGACAGCACCATATAAAAGCGCCTTAGCCATCATCAGACTCTCCGGTCCTAAGACCAGAGATGTTCTTTCTCATGTCATAAAGAAAGACACTGATAAATTAGAGCCCAATCACGCTTATTTCTTTCATCTTTACGAAGATAAGGATCATCCTTTCAAAGTCATCGATGAAGCCGTTGTTGTCTTCTATGAAGGACCAAAGTCATATACCGGCTTTGATATGGCGGAGTTTTATATTCACGGTTCTCTTCTGATCGCAGACGAACTTCTAGACGCCTTAGTCAAGTGGGGAGCAAGAAGAGCCATGAAAGGCGAGTTTTCTGCTCAGTCCTACTATAACGGCAAGATGGATCTTTTGAAGGCGGAAGGCATCAACGATCTTATCAACGCCACTTCCAAAAGAGCTAAGACAATAGCGACTGAAACTCTTAGCGGAAAAAATTCCGCAATCGTCTTGGATTTGAAAAAGAAACTTCTCGATTATCTTTCCGAGCTTGAATATTATGTCGAAGATCAGTATTCACAGGAAAAAGACGATTATGATGAAGAGCTTTTAAAGGTAAAGAAAAGCTTAGACAAAGATATTCTTGATCTTGATAAGATCATTGAAAAGACCAAGAGAGCCAATAGAGAATATCAGGGTTTCAATATTGCCATTGCCGGTGAACCCAATGTCGGCAAATCGACTTTGCTCAATGCGATATTAGGAGAGGACAAGGCAATTGTCTCTCCGATTCCCGGAACAACCAGAGATGTTGTCGAAGGAGAAAAAGAAATCAACGGTCTTCTGTTTAGATTCAAAGACACTGCCGGCTTAAGAAAGACTTCCGATTTCGTTGAGAATCTGGGAATAGAAAGATCCTATAAGACAGTAAAGGACGCAGACTTGGTTTTACTGACTAGTGACTGCGGATTTGAGGATATCTATAAAGACGAAGAACTGAAGTCTGTTCTCAAAGACAAGAAGATAATCAAAGTAGCTACAAAAAGAGATATCAATACTCATATAGCTGATGCCGATATCAGTATCTGTTCTCTCAAAGATGATATTTCCGCTTTGACTGATAAGATACTTTCGGCTTTGAGTCTCGATAAAAAAGAAGAGTCTGCTTTCTTAGGAAAAAGAGAAGAAGAGTATCTGGAAAAGATTTCTTCTCAGATGAAAAAAGCCTCGGAGGCAATTTCTGAGACCGGTCAGATTGATATTTCCTCTGATACTCTGAGAGTTGCCGTAGCTTTTATAAACGAACTTATCGGAAATAGCGAAGGGCAGACCATGGAAGATATCTATCAAACGTTATTTTCAAAATTCTGTTTAGGTAAATGATATGAAAATTGTAGATACCCATTCTCATCTTAATGATGACAAGTTATTCAGCCAAGTAGAAGATGTTGTTAAAAAAGCCCGTAATAACGGAGTTGAAGCTGTTTTCAACAACGCTGATTCTTTCAAGTCCTTCGATAGAATTTTGGAGCTTCAGAAGACATTCCCCGGCTTTTGTTATGCCGTTCTTGGAATCCATCCTGAGTTCGCTGATGAATCTGATGATTACTTTGATGAAACATATAAATTTATCAAAGAACATTCTTCAATGGTAAAAGCTATCGGTGAAATCGGTCTAGATTATCATTTTCATAAAGAACCGGAATATGTTCAGAAACAGAAGAGAAGATTTATCGAACAGATCAGGTTGGCAAAGTCTCTTTCTCTTCCTATTGTCATACATAGCAGAGATGCCGACAAAGATACTTTAGATATCATCAAAGAGGAGCTTCCCGACAAGCTTGATCTTCATTGTTATTCTGGTTCTTATGAGACTTTAAAGGAGTATCTGAAACTTCCTATCGATATTCATATTGGAATAGGTGGAGTATGTACTTTCAAAAATGCCCGAGTGATTAAGGAAGTGATTCAGAAAGCACCTCTTGACATCATGCTGACTGAGACAGATGCCCCTTATCTGGCACCGGTTCCCTTTAGAGGAACTCTAAACGAACCTGCCTATATTCCTTATATTATTAAGGTGATCAGTGAACTTGTTGAAAAAGATGAAGAAGAATGTGCCAGTATCTTATATAATAACGGAGTCAAGTTTTATGGAATTAAGTGAAATTGAAATTGAGAACAAAGAAAACGGCATCAGTATGGACCGCCGTTATCTTTATGTCTGCGAAGGCAATACCGATGAAGACAAGCTGAAAAAAACCGGCTGTCTTTTTGTGATTAAAACAGGCGGCAAGTATATCAGATCTGAAATCATCAAGTTCCTTAAACGGGCAAATGAAGTCAGAACGGTTGTCCTGGTCTTAGATCCAGACGGTCCGGGAAGATTAATTGAAGAGAAACTGACAAAAAGCCTTTCTAATCTTCTTGTTGTCCATGCTGATAAGAAAAAGGCTATAAAAAACGATAAAGTAGGCATTGCCGAAATGGAGCTTAAAGATGTTAAAGAACTGCTCCGTCCTTTTATCCGACATGATCTGACTGTCGATGAGAACCTGTCTCTTGAAGATGAAGATTTTTTTGATCTTGGCCTTTGCGGAGCAGGATCAAGAGAGAAAAGAGATAAGCTTATCAGAAAATATGACATCCCTTATCTTTCTTCCAAAAATGTCGAAGACTGCCTGATGATGTTAGGCAGAAGCAAAGAAGATATAAAGGCGGATTTAAACAATGACTGAAAAACAGAGAATAGACACACTTCTTAAAGACTATGGATTTGCAGCCAAAAAATCCTTTGGTCAGAACTTTCTTGTAAATGAAGGTATCATAAATAGAATCATTTCCAATATGAAACCTCAGGAATATGAAACAGTCATTGAGATAGGACCCGGATTAGGCTCTCTTACTTTGCCTTTGTCAGAAAAAGCTAAAAAACTTATTGCCGTTGATGCTGACCGAGATATGATTACTATTCTCAAAGACATCACTAAGGAAAAGAAGAACGTCACTTTGGTTCAATCAGACTTCCTTCGCTTTGATCCTGACGAATACAGCGATAGGAAGAACAGACTTTTTGTGGGAAATCTACCATATAACATCACTTCTGAATTGATTGAATATCTATTAAGAGTCGGGTTTGAAAGTGCAGGAATCATGGTTCAGAAAGAAGTGGGAGAAAAATTAGACTATAAAGCCGGCAAGAAGGAAAACAATCCTTTAGGCTGTATGATTTCCTATTATGGTTCTTTGTCAGTTGTCACCCAAGTAGATCGTTCTTCTTTTAATCCTTCTCCTAAAGTAGACTCGGTGTTTTTGAAAATTGATCTTGATAAAGATGTCGATTTTTCTTTATATCCTGCAGTCAAAGCTTTGTTTAAGGATCCTAATAAGACCATATCTAATTGTCTGAGACAGGCTAAAGATTATTCTTCAAAAATTCAAGTTCTGAAGGAAAAGAAAAACGATTGCCTAGCCTTAAGAGCTAGACAGCTAGAGCCTGAAGAAGTAATAGAAATAGCCAAGATTATAAGTTTATAATTCGGCAGATTTATATCAGACAGGACTTGTTGCTTTTTTGAAATGAAAAAGATGCTTTTCCCTGTAAGTAATTTTATTAATAAGCACTATCTATCGGTATTCTTTTATTTTGGCTCTCTGGGAGTCGGATAATCAAAACCTAATGAGGGGTTATTATCATTCGGTATATCTGAGTCAGTTGAGAATTCATCGATATATGAAGCGATATCAGATCCGATTTTACCTTGTCTGTCATCGTCAAAATAGGCATTGATCATGGATTTGTATACGGAAGAGAAGCTAGAAGAACTGAACATCTTGCTTAAGGGGCAGGCTTTATCAAGAAGGATCTTCTTAGCAATTCCCCAAGTGATGATATTGGGGCTAGTGGCACCATTTATCAAAGTGGAAAAATCAAGATAACCGAAGAGAGAATTAAGAATGACGGTTGAGTTTTCGGAGAAGATGCTGACCAGACCGTCAAGAAGAGCGGAGTCTTTCCCCTGACTGAAATTGTCTCTGACTCCCTTGATCCAAGAAGGCTGTGTTTCTGAACCGGCCGAATAGATGAAACGCAACTCATTGATAAGATCACTGACCGTGTGAGTGGAATCTACTTTATAGTTACCAAAGGCTATGATAACAGCATCGCAGAGCGTTGTCCAATTTGTATCTGACTTTATCAAGTTGGTATCTACTTGAGTGATGATATCATTTATCTGATTTATCAATACGGCATCGGTTACATATAAAACCACATCAGTTGAGACAACCGGTATAGTGGTGGTTTGGAAAATCTTGTTGAAGATGGAGTTAGATAAGACAATACGATAGTCTTTGGCAGAATTTTCATGAATTCCGTAATCGATGACCATATTGTATGGAATCTTTTCACCAGTTTTGTCTTTGCTGTAATCTTCGGTGGAATAGGCTTCGATTTTCTTGATAGAACCGGAATTGAAATACAGAGGTTCTCCAGGTGTTCCGACATAAGTCTTCAAGGCGGTGTTTATAGAATCTGCCGTAATTCCTTTATCGGCTAAAGTGTTCTTTAAAAAGTCTTTGTCATTATAATTGGGATAAGACGAATGAAGAATCTCATAAGGATATTCTTTGCAGGTCTTATTCAGTCTATCAGTATCAATCGTCTTGGTCTTGGTATAAGCAGTAAGATCTGAGATGGAGGCTGTTTCTCCGTTTGCTTTCTTATAAGTGATATCAGTTGTGCTGTTGGTTTTTGACTGCAATGAAAAGTTTTCTTTTTTGTTCTTATAGCTATAAGTATGGGTGAAATCCACAGTTCTAGTGGAAGCAGGATAGGAAACGGAACTGGAAGTTGAGATATCAATCAGGTAATAGGAATTATCATATGAATAGGAAGAGATATCATTGGCGTTAGAAGTAGCAGTATAGACAGCTGTCACACCGTTTAATGCCAATGCTTTCTGTAAGTCATTATAGTCGTCGACTAAAGAATATTTAATCTTCTCCTCGTCTTTGAAGTGAGGAACTAAAGAATGGTTGGAAACGGCAATAACGGCATTGCCTTTTTTTCTAGATTCTGAGGCTCGGTTTTTGATCCAATTTAACTGTTTTACACCGATAGTCCCTTCAAGAGAGGAGACTTTGGTGTCTTCTGGAAGATTGTAGTTGGCGTCATCGATGACAATAAAAGTAAAGTTCTCGCCCAGATTGACGCTGTAGGCAAGACTGCCTGAAAGATCGGTATCTGTCGAATCGAGAGAACGATAGACCAAAGTGGAATCTGAATAACAGACGGAGTTATAAATCGTGTGGAATTCATCACGGGAAACTGGATTGACAGCTTTTGTCGAATAGGAGTGAGTGATCTTGCTATCGATATCATTGGCTCCGGGAGAGAGAAGGATAGTAAAGTCAGGATTGTCTGCTCTGAGAGTGTTTTTCAGAGAAAGCAATTTTTCAGCTACATAGTTATGGGATATGTCATCCCCAAGAAGAGTCAGGCTTCCGTTGATGATGAGAACATCAGGCTTCTCTGTTACCGCTTCTTTTAGTTTGCTGTCGAAAACATAGGAAGACTCAGTTATCAGACTCAAGGATGAATCAGCAAGAGTATTGTATTCTTCAGTGTCTGAAATAAGAGAAGGAGCATAGACTTGAGGATTGGAGATGTTCATCACCTTAAGTGTTTCTTCTTTATCAGGTTTGCTGTTTACTGAAGAACTTCCCTGACTGGTTGAAAGAGTCTGGTCAGAAGAGCCATTTGAAACTGAGGATGAACTATTGCATCCCATCAATACCAAAGATGAGATCAGCGATAAAGAAAATAAAGCAGCTGTTTTATTTTTCATCTTTTCTTATCCTCCTGTCTTTTATTATTTAAGTTGAAAGATAGTTAATGACTATCAATATTGTATATCAGTTTCCGTTCTTTATTTCTTCTTTTCTTTTTCGGTTGATCAGTAGTATTTCCAATATGAGATAGGCAATACCGCCGATAAAGAGAATGATGGCCCAGAACTGAGAAGGCGAGATGCCGGGGATGAAGCTTCCTCTTTCGTCTCCTCGGAAGAATTCAATCACAAAGCGGAAGACACCATAAGAAAGCATATAGATGGGAAAATTGAAAACAAAGTGTTTTCTGACAGCCAGAGAGAGAAGAAGAACAGAAAGGAGCAATAAGAAGATTGCTTCAAATAGATTAGTAGGTATGACCTTTGTAGCAGTGGTTGTAAATTTGATTCCGACCCAGGAATCAGTAGGCAGACCATAGCAGCAACCATTGAAGAAACAGCCGATTCTTCCAAAGCCGTGAGCGACTGAAATACAGGCCGGGGCGATAATCAACAGCTTATCCATAAAGGGACCATATTGTTTTCTCATTACGGCAAAATAACCGATCAGAAAAGAAGCTACTCCCCCTAGAAGACCGCCGAAGAATGTCATATCCCAGTTCCAGGTGTATTCGGCCGGATTATCGATGAAATCATATAAGTTTTGAAAAAGAAGAGCGCAGATTACGCCGACGGCAACTGCAAAACAGGCGTTTATTTCAATGGCGGTGACAAGACTCTTTTGGTGTTCAGTATGGCGGTAATAAATATGGAGATAGACAAAACACATGAAAACACCTAAACATAAGAGGATGGGATAAGTTGGTATGATACCGCCTATTTTTGGATACATATCAGTTTTTCTCCTTATTCATCCTTATATTATATATGACCAGGGAATATAAAACTGCAACCACACCTAGAACGATAGAATAAATATAGTATTCAAGTGAGTAGTCTATCTGAAAGAAGAAGGTAAAGAGAGTCATATTGAAGATGTTATATAGACAGTGACCAATAATAGGAGTGATCAGATTATCGTATTTGACTGACAGTATTCCCAAGATGAATCCTAATATCAAGGTATAACCTAACTGGCTTACTACAGCTAAAGGCGGATTTCCGTAGAAGTTGATGCAGTGCATCAAGGAGAAAGAAAGAGCTGTTAAGAGGACAGCTATTATCTCTCCTCTTTTCTTATTCTTAAACAAGTTCAGGAAGAACGACAATAACAGGAATCTGAATAAGAGTTCTTCGATAGAAGCCGAGACAATGACAGTTATCAAATCAATATAAAACACTCCCCCGGCAGTATTTGAGATTGGTTCTGCCTTACTTAAAAATGCCCAGATGAAATTTGACAAAAAGCAGATGACGAAAGGAATAAGAAAAAGATATGATGTTTTTCGATTGTTTTTAATCAGAAAAGGAAGCTTACTTCTTTTTACTTCGATAAACACCCAAATCAAAAATATTGTTCGGACTAGAAGATCGATAAGACTGCTCAGCCATTCCAATTGAATATATCTGGAAAAAGGGAAGAGACAGATGGCCAAATAAAAACAGAGGAGATAAAGAAAAGTGATCAGCAGGTTCTTATTTGTTTTATCCATTGTGTGATTAGGATAACACGAAAGAGAGAAAGAGAATCTAGTTCTTTCTCAAGAATTCCAAAGTTCGGGGATTCGTCGACTGATTGAAGATATAGTCACTGGTTCCCTGGTCACAGATGACGCCCTTGTCCATGAAGATTACTCGGTCGGCGACATCTTTGGCAAAACTCATTTCATGGGTGACGACAATCATGGTCATACCGGAAGAAGCAAGCTTCTTCATGACATTTAGTACTTCTCCGACCATTTCCGGATCCAAGGCCGAGGTCGGCTCATCGAAGAGCATGACATCGGGATTCATGCAAAGAGCACGGGCGATAGCCACTCTCTGTTTCTGTCCGCCGGAAATCTGGCTTACTTTAAAGTTGATTCGATCACCCATGCCGACTTCATTCAGATTCTTTTCGGCGATGGCGTAAGCGACATCCTTGGTTCTGTGAAGCACGGTTTTCTGAGGCATGATGCAATTGTTGATGACACTGTAGTTGTTAAAGAGGTTGAATGACTGAAAGACCATTCCGATACGGCTTCTGATTTTATCGATGTTGATATTGTTGACGGTCTTTCTTAATTCACGGCACTGTTCACGGCAGCTTTTTCTCAGTACTTTGATTTCTTCGTTCTTATTCTGATTGTCGGACTTTCTGATTTCTCTGATCTTATTCTTTGTTTCTTCTTTGATCTGTCTGATTTTGAAATAGCCGCTGTCATCGATTCTGACATTGCTGGTGGACAAAGAACGAATCTCTTCTACGCAGCTGTTATGAAGAGAGGTTATTGTCTTTGAATAATCAGGAAGGTTTTTATCGACAGCGTGTTCTTTTTTTCGGTATTCGTTTTTGACAGCACGTATTTTCTTTTCTTCTTCTTTAGTCGGAACGTTGGTACGGAAATATATTTCGCCGTCAGTAGGCTGTTCAAGGAGGTTTACACAACGAAGAAGAGTGGATTTTCCGCTTCCTGAAGATCCGATAATGGCGATGCACTCTCCCTGATGAACATCGAGAGAAATATCCTGAAGTACCTGAGTGTCTCCAAAGTCTTTCTTGAGGTTTCTGATCGATAAGATAGGTTCATTCATTTTACTTGGCCTCCTTCAAGACAGGCTTGTTATGTTTGAAGGGATTGATCGTAATCTTCTCACCATCTAATTTCTTGGATATAAGTTTAACGATGAAAGTAGCTAACAGAGTGAGTATGAGATAGATGATGGCGATAATGACATAGCCTTCAACTTTGAAATAGTTCTTATTAGTCGCTATAGAGACAGAGGCATATAATTCAGTCAGACCGATGACATTTAAGACGGAAGAGTCTTTGACATTGACGATATATTCATTGAGAATTGTCGGAATAGAGTTCTTGATAGCCTGAGGCATGATAACCATGAACATGGTTTTGAAATAGGGCATACCAAGACTTCTGGAAGCTTCTACCTGTCCGATGTCGACACCATTTAATCCTGATCTGATGATTTCAGCCATATAGGCAGCCGTATTGATAGTAATGACGATCAAACCGCAATACATATAGCCGTTGAAGATCCAGGCTGAAGGCATATTGGTCCAGACTGGTACGGCAAAGAAGAAGATCATGGCCTGAACCATCATCGGGGTTCCACGGAAGAAATTGACATAGCAGGAAACGAAGATTTTGCAGATTCTTTTGAGAACCTTAGTTATGAGCATATCAGTTTCCTTATACTGAATGTTTCTACCTAAGGCGATGAAAATACCTAAAAACAACCCTAAGAATGTTCCTACGATTGCTAATATCAATGTTGAAGCAATACCATTTAAAAACGTGACGGAATAATTTTGAAATAAGTATGCTATTTTATCCCAAAAAGACATTTTATCTGTTGGCTCCATTGACGATGGAGGTAGCGACAGGAAGCTCAGCTGTCATCGCATCGGCAGTACCAGACATGACGGCGGCGGCACAGACTGCAAAAGAGTCCATGGCATTTAAATGATTGACATTATATGCCTTAGCCCAATCGCTGATGACGTCATCAGTCACAGTTGATACCTGACTGACAATCTTGGCATTTGCAAAATCTGCTAAGGAAGTGGCTGTGGCATATTTTGAATTCTCTTTGACAACCAATACCATTTCGGAACGATAGTATTCATCAGTAAAGTCAATAGAGAGACGTCTTTCTTCAGTATCAGTCATACCGGCGATGACGGCATTGATTGTTCCGTTATTCAAAGCCGGAATCAAAGCATCCCACTCAAGTTTGACAATCTTGAGGTTGTATTGAAGATTCTGAGCCAGATACTTGGCGATTGTCACATCATAGCCATCGGCATACTGCTTAGTCTGTCCGTCGATTGGATAGGTGAAGGAGTTAGGAGTGACATCAGTCCAATTGAAAGGAGCATAGTCACATTCTAATCCGACGGTCAAAGTGAATTTGTCCTTGTCTTCAGTAGCCTCAGTTATTATTTCACCGCTTCCTTTTATATTATCGGAAGTAGATCTTTCCAAGGCCTCAGTCATCCAGGTGTTTCTGGTTTCCTGAGAAATTCCGCTTAAGACTCCGTTTAGTGCCGTCTGTAAGGTGGTGTTGCCCTTCTTGATACCGATAGAGACACCGAGATCTTTCTGAGTATCTCCTAAGATAGTCTGATCAAAATGAACAATCGATAAACGGTTTGAAGAAGAACAGCTAGTAGTCATACCTAAAATTGCCAACATTCCTAATGTGGTGGCTGTAAGTTTTCTGCCTGAATTCATTTTTCTACCCTCCCTGTGGGTTAAAAAAAGATTGCATCTAGTCAATGCAATCTTATTAACCACAGATCAGGTATAACAAGAACATTGAATAGCGCCTCTACAGTTTTGCTGTAGGAGTCTACTGAGATGTTCTCTCGTAGCCCAATCGTTATTTTTGCCAAAATAACGTTTCGGCAACCTTGCCTTTCACTGAGTTCTAAGGATGTCTCCTCCCTCAGTTACTGATCTTGGCTGCGCCTCTATCAATCTTTACGCTAATGATTTTATAACATTAGAAAATCAATGCAATGGTTATTTTTAAAAGAATTGATAATATGCATCTTTTAATTCTTGTTAATTAAATGAAACAAGGTAAAAATCGGATAAAAACAAATATTGATGTAAACGCTTACTAATGGTTAAAGCAAGGCGTTTATCTCTTCTTTGATAGGACCATCAACAACAATCCTTACAAAATCAACTAATTAAATATTGTGAAAATCCTCATCGGAACCTTTTTCGTTATAATAGCGGAATTTCATTTTATCAATCTGTCCATCGGCAAAGTGATAACCGCAGTCTAAGAAATGAGATGTTCTATTAGCTTTTTTAAATCTAAAAGCATTGGTTTTCGCTTATCCTGAACAGCTTGTCGGTAATAAGATAAGGGATAGATAGATTAATAAAAAAATTTTTTTAAGAAAAATCTGTTATTTGAGAGCGGATTTAGAAATATGAAGAATGAACTTGAGCGGTTACATATGTATCTAATTGTTATTATCTAAAAATAGATAATGTTGTTCACATGTATCTTTATAGTTGAAAATTATTGAATTAACATATAATAGATATAGGAAGTAAAACCATTTATGAAGTATCAAATCAAGTACCAGGCTGATGGAAAAGAATATTTGAATGAATCAGATATTCTCGATATCAAATATGAGAATAAGGATAACGTCCTCTTTTTAACGCTCTTTCCTAAGAAAAAAATAACTCTTATATCAGCCCATGTTGATCTCTTTGATCAACTCAAAGACGACGAAGTCTTTTTTGCAAACGGCTATCAGACTTGGACTGACAGCCAAGAACAGGCTGTGGATGATTGGACTTTAAAACCGGGATTCATCACAAAAATCCCTGCTTTAGAGAAAAAATATCGGTTCTCAGTTTACGGAGATCATTATTTCGCCCCTTATCATAAGCATTATTCTTTTTCCTATACGTACTTAAGAAATAAAGATCAATTACGCTTCTATGGTTCTTTGAACGAAAAGACAGGATTCACAGTCTTTTATATCGATGACAGAGAATTACAGTGCTACAAAGACATCGAAGGCTTAGAAGTCGACAAAGAATATCAGCTTTTCAATTTGATTTCCTTTAAAGGAACAGAAGAAGAAGTTTTTAAGTCTTATGCTTCATCCTTCGATAGAACAATGAGAGTCAAGAATAAGATAAAAGGATTTACTACCTGGTATAGGCACTATCTGAAAATCGATGAAGAAAAATGCTTCACTGATTTGAATAATATCAAAAACTCCGGTCTCGACTTTGACTATTTCCAACTCGATGACGGCTATGAGCCTGCTATCGGAGACTGGCTTGTTTCAAACGATGAGAAGTTCCCAAATGGATTAAGCTATCTTGCTAAATCCATCAAAGCAAAAGGAATGAGAGCCGGTATTTGGTTAGCTCCGTTTTTTGCAAGTCCTAATAGTGTTTTGTTTAAGAAACATCCTGATTGGATTTTAAAAGATGAAAACGGAGAATATCTGGTTGGCAGTGGTAACTGGGGTGGTGTCTATCTTCTTGATATTGAGAAGGAAGAAGTCCAAAAGTATCTTATCGGTGTCTTCTCTTCTTTAAAGGAATTTGGATATTCTTTATTCAAACTGGACTTTTTATACGCTGCCTGTCTTCCAAAGAGAAAAGACAAATCTCGCGGTCAGATGATGTGCGAGGCGATGGAGTTTTTAAGAAAAGCCGTCGGAGATGACGCTGATATTTTAGGCTGCGGTGTCCCTCTCTTCCCCGCTTTCTTCAATTGCGACTACTGTCGTATTGGTCCGGATATTTCCTTCATCTTTGACGATCACTTCTTCATGAGATTCTGTCATCGCGAAAGAATATCTTCAAAAGTGGCCCTGATGAACACCATAGCCAGACGACAGCTTAACGGTCTCTTTTTCTTCAATGATCCGGATGTCGTTTTGCTTAAAGGAACCAAGATGACGGATAAGCAGAAGCTTTCTCTATATGACGCCACTAAAAAATACGGCGGTGTCTTCTTCACCTCTGATGATGTCTCCTTATATACTGAACAAGACAAGAAACTGATGAAAGATCTGAAGTAGAAATTATCGCACTGAAAAAGCCACCTTCACGGTGGCTTTTACAATTTCTGTTTAGTCCTTGTACATCTCGTAGACATCGGAGACTGGAGTCTCGTTTGATATGGCCAAGATTGCTTCGGCGATAACAGGAGCCAAAGAACAGACGTGAATATTTAGTTCCTTGTTTTCAGCAAATCTCTTAGGAAGCGGAATGGAATCAGTCACATACAATTTGGAGAAAGCCTTGGAAGTGGTAAGTCTCTCATAAGCGGGATCAGAGAAAACAGGATGAGTGCAGACCATCATGATTTTCTGAGCACCGGCATTACGAAGGGCATTGCTTGCCGCTACGGCACTTCCGGCTGAATCGATCATATCATCGACAATCATGCAGTCCTTGCCATTGACATCACCGATGATGTTCATGACTTCCGGCTGATACTGAGAATTTCTTCT
>DHDT01000039.1:0-224 GCA_002399505.1 Caryophanales bacterium UBA4869
GAGAACTATAACGCCCATGGCAATCATTCCGGCAATACCGAAGAAATTCCCCAGATCCATCAAATTAAGTTCGCCAAAAGTCTGAATAAGCAATACTCCAATATAGAGGCTGATACCAATATATAAAGGTATATCGCAGGGCTTGCTTAATGAGAGAATCATAAAGAACAATGCAGCTACATCTACTAGAATGAAAACGATAATAAAGAAAGCAGAAGCCGAGT
>DHDT01000039.1:272-3853 GCA_002399505.1 Caryophanales bacterium UBA4869
TTAATGAGAGAATCATAAAGACCAATGCAGCTATATCTACTAGAATGAAAACGATGATAAAGAAAGCAGAAGCCGAGCTAGCAGCGGTTGAGAAAAGATCATCTCCTAATGCGGCGATAGAAATAATATATATGATAACTGTAAAAGCCAAAAGGGACATAATTGAATAGATTAGATTTCCTTTTATATGCCCACCATGAAAAACCGTTTTGACGGATTTGATTCCAAAGAACCCTAGTGTAATAGCTGCCAGTAAATTGACAATTCCGCTTCCCATCAGAACCACATCAGCACTGTCCCAGGCCCCTCTTAAATTCGAAAGAGCATTGATTCCTCCCGAGGCAAGATAGGCGGCAACAAAAAGCATTATCAAAGAACCGACCAAGCCTAATACACAGAACTTTCTTTTTCCGCCATGACAGCAGCACTCTTCTTTTTGATTTTTATCCATAAAACAAGTTATCCTTTCTTGTATTCTTTTAGTATACATAATTTTCTCACAAAATAGTTTGAATACGTTATCAGATGGCTTACAATTTGAACTAGGAAACAAAAGAGACAATGAATAACACACTACAATTTTTGCTTAATTCAGATTATATAAAACCCACCCGTAATTTTTCACTCGCTTACTTGATAATGGACAGCGTGTTCATCATTTTCTTTATCGTTCTTTTCTTTGTCACCAAAAGAAGAATAACTGCTATCTTTTCACTCTTAGGGGGATTGCTTTACTGGATAGTTGATTTTGGCATTTTCTATGCAGCTACTGGATCGAGAGAAATATTCAGCTATTCTTTTTCTGATTATGAAAATACCTTAGTCTCCCTAAATCCACTTGGAATAGCCGGTGTTCTCTTCTGGATGTCGATGAGTTATGGGATTCTCGACTTCGCCTTTATCTGGCTTTGGCTTTCCAAAGACAAGAAAGCCTTGGAATTCTCTGCCTTAATAGTTGTCTGGTGGATATGCTGCCCGCTTCTCAGTGATTTTATCTCTAACGCCTTTCCTTCAATGCTCTGCTTCCAGACTCAGAGAACAACGGACAAATACCACGGCATAATGGGATTGATCATGGTAGTTGGATATATCATTGTCATCGTGATGAACATCTTTAATAAGGATCAGACTAAAAAGATTCCGATTGTCAGATTGTTTGTCATCGGTTTCCTCGCTCAGTTCCTCTGGGAATTCCTGCTCTTGGTATTCGGTGTCAGAAGCCAGACCTATGGATCAGACTTCACAAGGAGTTTCCTGACCTTGCTTCAGGATTCTTTAGTTGAAACCAACTTAGGTATGCCTTATATCTACTTTATCCATAAGGCCATCACTAAAAGATATTCGGATGACTGCAAAAGAATAGAACCTAAAAAGCTGAACTGAGAAATAATCAGTTCAGCTTTTATATATTTGTTTTTTTACTTCTTCAGGAAGTCCCTGATGTCATTCAGGGGTTTTGAAGGATCAGTCTCATTGAGAATTTCATGTCTCATATGAGGATAGACGATGATCGATACATCTTTGACACCTAAATCCTTATACATCTTATATAGTTTCTGCGGTCCGACTCCGTTATCGCCGACTGGGTCTTCGGCTCCGGCAACGATAAGAATTCTCTCCTTGACGGAAATGTTCTTTTTGTTTTTGCCTTTGTAGAGAGTATTCATGCCCGTAAAGAACTCCCGATAGAAACCACAGGTATTAGGATGACCGCAATAAGGATCGGCGTTATATCTCTTCACATTGTCCTCATTATAAGAGAGCCAATCATTGTCAGTTTTTCTGTCTTTGACGGCTTTGACATATCCGCCGATTGCCATATTCTGCATAAGCTTTGAAGGCTTATCCCAGTTTCCTTTTGTCGTAGTCAGGTGAGAAAGAAAATTAGCGACTGACAAGAGAGCTCTTCTAGGTCCGTTAGATCCCATGATTATCGCTTTGTCGACTGTATCAGGATATTTTTCCAGATAGGACTGGACCATAAACGATCCCATTGAATGGCCCATCAGATAAACAGGCTTTCCAAAAGGACGCAGGGCATTGACTTCCAGATTCAAAGCCTTGATTGTCATATTCCAGGCATCTTTAGGCCATTTCTGCTGACTGTCGACAGTCTTGGCATTTAATCCCTGACCAAAATCATCTAAAACGTAGACATCAATGCCTTCTTTGTTCAGAAACTTGGCAAATCCCTCATACCTGTCTGAATGTTCGTCCATGCCAGTGATGACTAAAAGATACGCTTTGGCATCTTCAATCGGATAATGGTTTCCGGAAAGACTGAACTTTTCATCGATTTTGATTGTG
The DNA here is from genome assembly GCA_002399505.1 of Caryophanales bacterium UBA4869. Classification (GTDB taxonomy): domain Bacteria; phylum Bacillota_I; class Bacilli_A; order RFN20; family CAG-288; genus Enterosoma. The sequence goes on from DHDT01000039.1 coordinate 2,580, forward strand.
AATGTACTCATAAATCCTACCTCTGTGAATAGTTTAACACATGTAGAAAAAACAGTGAATATCAAAGAAATGGAAATTAAAAGCGCTTTATTAATCTATTTAGTGATATGCATGAGAATTAATATTACAATATCCGCGCCAACACTATGGATAATATTAAAAGCATTTTCAAACCCATCGACTTGACTAAGGGAAACATAACCAATGTTCTCATTCGTTTTATGATTCCCATAATGCTTAGTATGTTTTTTCAGCAGATATACACCATCACCGATACCGTGATTGTCGGACAGAACCTAAATCAGGCCCAGATTGCCGGAATCAACGATGCTGCCATCCTCACTTATTTTGTTTTGAACTTTGTCTCTGGTCTTACATCCGGCTTCAGTGTTGTCATCGCTGAAAGGTTCAGCAAGAAAGACACTGAGGGAGTAAGAAAGAGCATCTTTATTCAGCTGATACTGTCAGTTTTCTTTTCTGTAATCCTGACAATAGGAGGAATACTTACAATCGATCCGCTTCTTTCCTGGTTAGGAATAAGCGCATCGACCTTAGATGCCCAGAAGCAGATGATTTATGAATCTGCTTATACATATTTGCTGATTATCTATATCGGAACTATCTGTTCCATGCTTTATAACTTAGTCGGTTCAATACTGAGAGCCTTAGGAGACAGTTTCACTCCTTTCCTGTTTTTGGTAGTCGGCGTAGTTCTCAATATCTTCTTTGATCTGCTATTCATCGTCGTCTTCAAATGGGAGATAGCCGGTGCCGCCATCGCAACTGTCTTAACTCAGTTACTGACTGTCATCGGAACATTTGTCTATGCCTATCTTCACTTCAAAGAGTTCCATCTGCAGAAAAGCGATTTGAAGATATCGATGTCAGATGTTTTTGAGCATATCAAAATGGGTGTTCCTTTAGGTTTCCAGTATTCTATCTTGTCTATCGGCATCATAATCATGCAGAAAGCGATCATCTCTTTTGACTTTGATCCTTCGGGATTAGCGATAACAGGAGCTCCCTGTCAGCTAGGATATGGAGTCAGCAATAAGGTAGGAGGTCTGATGATGACTCCTCTTAATGCCTTAGGAAGCGGAATGCTAGCCTATATGGGACAGAATCACGGCGTCAACGATTACAACCGAATCAGAAAAGGATTTCAGGTTTCCTTAGTCATCGGAACCGTGACTTGGATACTGATGACTGTCATCGGTCTTTGTCTTACAATCAACGGAACTTATCAATATATGTTTTTAAGTGCCGGAGACGTT
>DHDT01000039.1:3959-4359 GCA_002399505.1 Caryophanales bacterium UBA4869
TTTAAGTGCCGGAGACGTTACTGAAGAGTCTTTGAAATACGGCAATATCTATCTTTATATCTCTTTGCCGAATCAGTTCTTCCTGATGATTCTCTTCATCTGCAGAAATGCCCTTCAGGGAATACATAAGCCTCTGTTTCCGTTCTTAGCCGGAATCGGAGAACTGGTGGCCAGAACTCTCATCTGTATTTATCTGCCGACTTTAATCTACGGCGGACCTATTACCTCTTTAGCCGGAGAAGGTTCCTTCTCCTGGCCTTATGCTGCTGTCTGCCTGGCAGATCCTTTGGCCTGGTTTATTGCCGGTATTCCTCTTCTTTTAATACCGTTCCTTGTTGACGTATACATTAAAGCTCCTGACAGAAAACTTAAAATCAAAGAATAATGCTTTGCTTTTTAA
>DHDT01000039.1:4463-4867 GCA_002399505.1 Caryophanales bacterium UBA4869
AAGAATAATGCTTTGCTTTTTAAGTGTCTGATTGAGTAAACAATTCATAATTTATTAGTATTCAGACCGCACTTTTTCTGTCGTCTGGAAGATATAGGCAGAACATATTTTTTGTTTAAAATAAATGATGAAAACCAATACAATTTCCTATTTCTTTTTTACTCTTATACGTATATAATAGATAAGAACCCCGAAAGAGGGTTTTTTATTTGAAATGATTGAGGTATTAAACGTGAGAGAAAAAGTAGTACTTGTCTGTTCTGAATGTGAATCCAGAAACTACAATGCCAGCAAAAAGAAGGGCGACTCTGTCCGTCTAGAAGTTAATAAATATTGTCCTAAATGCGGAAAATACACATTACATAAGGAAGGAAAATAAAGAATGAACAAATTCACTCGTTACT
>DHDT01000039.1:4971-10159 GCA_002399505.1 Caryophanales bacterium UBA4869
AATGAACAAATTCACTCGTTACTTCAGAGGCGTCGGAGAAGAAGCCAGACGTGTGCGCTGGCCTGATCAGAAGACTCTTTGGAGTGCTGTCGGCATCGTCTTAGTAATCACAGTTGTGACCGCCTTAAGTCTTGCCTTAAGCGATTATCTGGCTGCTCAGATCATGAAGGCCTTCAACAATGCCTTCCCGTCTAACAGCACGGACTCTTCAAGTTCAGGAGCTGCGGCTATGATCATCAACACGATAATTAACGGAGGAAGAATGTAATATGTCAGAAGAAGAAATCAAGAACGAAAACGTAGTAGAGACTGAAGAGACAAAGGCAACTGATCCTAATGCTACTTCTGTCGAAAAAGCCTTAGCTGAGACCAAACCTGTTCATCACAAACATATCAATCCCTTGCTCGGTGAAGTAAACCCGGGCGAAAACAACGATGAAGATGACACCCTTCCTGAAAAGGCCTGGTACGTCATCAACACCTTTGCCATGCGTGAAAGACAAGTCACTGAGATGCTCAAGAAGAGAGCTCATTCTTATGATATGGAAGACAAGATCATCCGTGTCATCTGCGCTGAATATGAAGATCCGGTCCTAGATGAGAACGGAAAACAGAAACTCGCCAAGAACAAACTCACTGGCAAGATGGAACCTAAGTTCAAAACCAAGAACTTCTATCCTGGCTATATCTTCGTCGAAATGATCATGACCGATGAAACTTGGTTTGTTGTCCGTAACACTCCCGGTGTCTCTGGTATTACCGGTTCATCTGGCAAAGGTGCCAAGCCTTTCCCGATTCCCCGTGAAGAGATTGAACCTGTCTTAAAGAGAATGCACATCGAAGATCCTGATATGTACTCGGATTATAAAGTCGGAGATCAGATCAAGATTCTCTCTGGAACCTTTGCCGATGCGGAAGGAACTATCGAATCCGTCAATCCTGAAACCGCTGAAGTCAGTATTCAGATCACCCTCTTTGGACGTCCTCAGAGCATCGTCTCTAAATTCTCAGATATTGAAAAAGCTTCTGATACTCCTAATTTCAACGAAGAAAACAACAACAAAAATTACTAATCCGAAATTAATATAGGATGGAGGACGCTTATGAGAGATATTCTTGTATTAGGTGGATCAAACGTTGATTATCTCGCTATATCTACTAACCCTTTGATTCTCAAAGACTCTAACATCGGAAAGCTGGTTGTTTCCTTTGGAGGGGTTGGAAGAAACATCGTCGAAAACTTAGCACGCATGGGTGAAAGAGTTTCTTTTATTACCGTGCTCGGACATGACTATTCTGTCATGCCTCTCAAAAGAGAACTGAAAGACCTGGGAGTGAAAATCTACTCTCCTGATCTTGACGGTCAGACTTCGAGCTATCTGGCAGTCATGGATAACGACGGTTCGCTTCGCGAAGCAGTCTGCGACAGCAATCTGATGGATGGAATCACCTATCAGAATATGATTCAGTTCCGTGACATCATCAATAAACACCACGATATTGTCATGGATGCCAATTGGCCTGAAGATGTCATCGACCAGATGTTCAAGAATTATTTCTCCCACGACTTCTTCGTCGAAGCCGTCTCAGTCAAAAAGGTTCTCCGCTTCCGCAATCATCTGAGTGAAATCTCCCTTTTCAAAGGCAATCTCTTTGAAACCAGATCTCTTCTCAACATGGATAAAGACGCCCGTTCTCTGGCTCAGACTCTTCTTGACCGGGGTGTCAAGAAAGCCGTTATCACCGATGGCAAGAATCCTATCATCTTCGCTGATTCCAAGACAGGTCAGATATCCGAATGCAAGGCGATACCCTGCGATAACATCGTCTCCGTAAATGGAGCCGGTGATGCCATGTTTGCCGGTCTGATATACGGACTGAGAAACTTACGCACCTTCGCCGATGCCGTCTCTCTTGGAAACAAGATGGCAAACAAAGCCCTGTTATGTCATCAGGCTGTCAATCCGGATGTCAAATCAGTTCTCAATCAAGATTAAGACGGGGCAACCCGTCTTTTTTCTTGTCCTTTTGTAGTAAAATCAATTAGAGGTTAAAAATATGAACATAGGAATAATGGGTTTAGGATCTATCGCACATACGATGGCCAAAACTCTTCTGAAGATGAAAGACGAAGGAATTGTCTTAAAGGCCTGTGCTTCAAGAAAACTTGATAAGGCTCTGGCTTTTTCCAGAAAATTTCATGTTCAGAAAGCCTATGGTTCTTATGAAGAACTGGTCGCTGACGAATCGATTGACCTAATCTATATCGCCACTCCTCATTCCGAACATTATAAAAATGCTCTGCTTTGCATCAACGGAGGCAAGAACGCCTTAGTAGAAAAAGCTTTTACCACCGACCATTTAAAAGCCGAAGAGATGTTTAAGAAAGCGGAAAACAGAAAAGTTCTTCTGACTGAGGCAATCTGGACTCGATACATGCCTTCAAGAAGAATAATTGACGAATTAATATCATCAAAGATCATCGGCGATATCTATTACGTTTATGCCGATCTGGGCTATCTTATTTCTCATCATAATAGACTTACTGATCCTGCTTTAGCAGGCGGCGCTCTTTTAGATGTCGGTATCTATCCTTTGAATTTTGCTCAGATGGTTTTCCACGAAACCCCCTCGAAAATCAACACCATAGCCAATATGTATAAAACCGGTGTCGATGCCACTTCTTCATATGACCTTTCTTATTCAGGAAATAAGTTGGCATCTCTCTCTTCTTCAATGGTCTGCCTGACTTCAAGAAGAGGGATCATCTCCGGAGACAAGGGCTTCATCGAAGTGAAGAACATCAATAATCCTGAGCAGATAAAGGTATTCGATCAAAACAGAAGACTCATCAGGAAAATAAAGATTCCTAAGCAGATTTCCGGATACGAATATGAAATCCGCGAATGCAAAAAAGCCATTGAAGAACATTCTTTGGAATGTCCATCAATGCCTCATAAAGACTCGATTGACATGATGAAGATATATGATGAGATAAGAAAACAGATCGGCGTCGTCTATCCTTTTGAAAAATAAATACTATTCTTCTTTTGTCTTTCGGCTTATCGACTCCAGTTCCTTGACAAAGAAAGGAATGGCTTTTTCAAATTCGACGCCATAGGTGAGACCGTCCAAGCCATCCTTAATCGTCTCCGCTATGCTTCTATGAACATAATCGTGAGCGACCTTTACTGCATTTTTGGAGCTCAGTCCGTGAAGCAGTCCGGAACAGAAAGCGGATGCGAATAGATCTCCGGTTCCGTGATAGCTTCCCTCATAGCTGACAGTCTCATAATATTCAGAAGAATGAGAAAGACGATCAAAAATCTGACAGCCGACAGTTCCTTCCCGATAACTGATACCGGTGATGATAATGATTTTCGGTCCCTGAGCAGCCAGTTTCTGAGCTAATCTGACAATAAAAAGCTCATCGTAATCATCAGGATAAGCTTCACCTGTCAGAAGACAGGCTTCAGTAAGATTGGGGCAGATGATATCAGCATAGGTCATCAATACTCGCATACCTTCCGTCTGATGATAATCGAATCCCGGATAAAGTTTTCCTGAATCGGCAAAAGCGGGATCGACTACTACTTTGACTTCCGGACTGTCTTTCAGTCTCATGATAGCCTTGCAGATAAGAGGAATCTGATTAGTAGCCAGATACCCCGTATATATCATATCGAAATGATGATTGTAGTCTTTCCATTCGTCAAGGGAAGGAAGTATCTGATCGGCAAGATCAGTGTATTTCCAGCTTTTGAATTGAGTATGGTTAGATAAAACAGTGGTTGGAACTCCAACGCACTCTATACCGGCAGCTGATATGGTCGGGATGGCAACTGTCAGTGAGCAACGGCCCATGCAGCTGTAATCCTGAAACGTGATAAGTCTTTTCTGTGGCATTTGTTTTCTTCCTTAGTTGGAGTCTGCTAATGAATCTGTCAATGTCTTTTCAGGAATCGCAAACATCGCTGACAAATCTTCTATCTGATGATGAGTAGGTTTATTGATACCCATCTCCCAATCCTTTACGTCGCTGTCATCAACATGCAGTTTTTGGGCTATGAAATGTGCATCTACTTTATAAGTTTTATAAAGTACCCGAAGAATATTTCCGAATGTCATTTCCGATCACCGGAATTAACATCTGGTTTTTCAGTCGGTTTATCATCAGTCTTGGTGTCGTCATCTTCAGTAGTATCATCAGAATCTTCAATCTGTTTGATGTCTTTAGGATCACGGCGATCGTGAATCTTCTTATTGTGATTCTTCTTTAAATCCTCGTAGTCGAACACTTTGACATCCTTATTGAGTATTTCAGTAGTGGTATTAGGAGTCATCGGAACAGTGCTTTCCTGAACGGCAATGGCTTCTTTGGTATTCTTGATCTTGGATAAGAGCATGACCAAGGAGACAACACCGATGATAGAGATCACTCCGCCGATGATGATATTGATCCACTTCTGAACCTGAGCATCGGCTTTGACGACATAATAGACGTATACGGAGGCGATAGCTATCAAAGCAGCTGAACCGATAAAAACAAAGACAGCCTTAGTGATGTTCTTGGGAAGGTTCTTTCCTAAGACCAAATCAACACCGAAAACAATAGTCATAACCGATAATCCATAAAGCAGAGTAATCAAAAAGATTGAAAGGATTTCCCCTAAAAGCTCAGTACGATAGAAAAGAACGACGGATATTGAGATCATCATCAGACCGAAAATTCCTTCGCTGTTCATCGGATTATGATGAAGAAGATATCCGGAGATGACGTCAATTACGCCATAAACTGCAAAAGCAACACCTAATCCAATACTCAAAGCAGTGGAATTGTTATTTTTTGATGACCAGGCTGTAGCAATAAAAATAACACCTAAAACCATTAAGATGACTGATTGGACAATCTTGATCCATTTATAGATATCAATGTCTTTTTCGTTCAGTGGCTGAGGCCTTTTTTGTTTCATAGTTGTTCCTCCATCAAATAGCAAACAATTATAATACATATAATATAAATTACAAAGAAGGATAAAACAATGAAGAAGGAAATTCCCGTCTCAAAAATCTATGAAGCATTAAGTGTTTTAAGCGATAATAGAATCAAAGAAAAAGACAAGACCTGTTATTTTGTGACTTCCTCTGATCACAGCAAAACATATACGGTCTTAGTTAAAGACGGAAT
>DHDT01000038.1:0-510 GCA_002399505.1 Caryophanales bacterium UBA4869
TCTTATACGTTGGGAAACTATTATTTAATAATAAAACTATTTCTTTTCTTTCTTAAGACATTCAGGACAAATACCGTAAACTTCAGTATTGTGATCGATTATCTGATAACCAGTCGCCTTAGATATTTTTTCGTTGGCTTCATGATAGGGACAGCCAGGTATCTCGACTTTCTTATGACACTTGATGCAGACGAGAATATGATGATCATTGTCTCTGATTAAAGTAAAAACATTTTTCTTGTCTTCGCCTATTTCTTTTTTGACAATCCCGCATTCTTCAAAAGAATTCAGTGAACGATAGACAGTCGACAGATTGACACCGAAATGTGAAACCTTCTTATAAATATCATCACATGTCATCGGAAAAGAGCTGTTTTTAAGAACAGCGAGAATCTTTTCACGGCCTTTGGTCTTTTTCAATTGGAGACCACTTTCATTATTCATGACACTATTCTATACATATTTCTCTTGCAATTCAAACTTCAGATGACTATATTCTTAATGCAAATG
>DHDT01000038.1:701-897 GCA_002399505.1 Caryophanales bacterium UBA4869
CTCTTGTCTGTCGTTTCTCTTTCGTTTCTCTTTTCCTGTGAACAGGCTCCACAGAACAATTCTGATAAATTGACTATCTATACTTCCTTTTACCCTATCTATGATTTTGCCAAAAGAATCGGAAAAGACAAATGCGAAGTTATCAATATTACTCCTGTTGGTTCAGAGCCACACGATTATTCTCCAACGACCAGAG
>DHDT01000038.1:983-2116 GCA_002399505.1 Caryophanales bacterium UBA4869
CCAGAGAAGTGATTGGCATGTCTGAATCTGATCTTGTTTTAGTAAACGGATTAGGTCTTGAGAATTGGACTGAATCCCTTCCGGAAAATGTCAGTTCAAAAGTGAAAACAGTAACTGAGGGAATTGAAACTTCAAAGATAGATAGTACTGTTGATCCCCACGTCTGGTTAAATCCGCTTAACGCCGTCAGGGAAATGAACAATATAGCCGACTTATTAATCAGCATTGATAATGTCAATGCTGATTATTATAGGAACAATCTTAAGAATGCGACTTATCTTTTTAACTCACTCGATAAGACATTCTTAGAGACAGCCAATTCATTCACCAACAAAAGAATAGTCGTATCACATGCTGCTTTCGGCTATCTGTGTGATCGCTATGGATTAGAACAGATCTTTGTCGATGGCATCTCACCTGACGATGAGCCTACTGCCAAAGCTCTTGAAGAAGTAATAGCCAATGTGAAAACCTATGGAATAACCACTGTCTTTGCCGAAGAACTGGTCTCAACTTCTATAGCCGAAAAAATTGCCAGGGAAACAGGATGCAAAATTGAGTTCCTCAATCCCTTAGAAGGTTTATCTGAAAACGATCTTCTCTATGAAGACTATGTTTCAGTCATGATCGATAATATGTCTAAGCTTACTACAGCCTGCAAAGGAAATTTATAATGATTGAATTACAGAATGTCTCTTTTTCCTTCAAAGATGAGAAAGTGCTCTCTGACATCAATATCAGAATCAACGACTCCGAATTCATCGGAGTAATCGGTTCTAACGGTGCCGGGAAGACAACACTTATCAGACTGATTTTAGGTATCCTCAAACCAACATCAGGTAAAGTCATAAGAACGGATAAAAAGATATCCTATGTCTCTCAGACCACTTCTTTAAATGATTCATCTTTTCCTTCTAGCGTAGAAGAGATAGTAGGCTTGGGATTAGCGACAAACAGGCCTTTTATCTTCGATTATAAAAAGAACAAAAAGATTATCGAAGATACGATGAAAGAAGTCGGTATCTATGATATAAGGAAGAAGTTGGTATCTGAACTATCAGGCGGCCAATTACAGAAAGTCAAGATTGCAAAAGCTTTAGTTTCCTCTCCTACAATCTTTGTTTTAGACGAAT
>DHDT01000038.1:2224-2426 GCA_002399505.1 Caryophanales bacterium UBA4869
ATCTTTGTTTTAGACGAACCGGACGCTGGCATGGATGAGAAAAGCCATCAGAAGCTCATTGAAACTATCAATCAGCTTCACAGCGATAAAAAGATGACTGTCATTTTTATTTCTCACCACATGGATGACTTGAATAACGCCGACAATATTTTCTTAGTCGAAAACGGAATAGTCCATTCTGTCAAAGAAGGTGAAAAACATG
>DHDT01000038.1:2554-9473 GCA_002399505.1 Caryophanales bacterium UBA4869
GTGAAAAACATGTTTCAATCTAGCATCATGCAGATGGCCTTTGCAGTCGGCCTGCTTCTAGCTATAACGATTCCCTTAGTCGGATCGACCGCCGTCTATAAAAGACTATCAATGACTGGGGATGCCTTAGCTCATTCCTCCTTAGCCGGTGTTGCAATCGGACTTGCGGCAGGTTTTAATCCCCTGCTCACTTCTGTTTTAGTCTGTATCGTTTCGATACTTATCATTGAGCTCATCAGAAAAAGATTCTCCAAGTTCTCGGAATTAGGAGTCGCAGTTGTCCTCTCTGCCGGTATTGGAATCGCCGGTATTATGACTTCTTATACTAAGGTGGGCAATTTTGACTCCTACCTGTTTGGTTCTATTCTGCTAGTTGATAAACTTGAATTATATTTGGTCATCGGGTTGTTTGTCATAGTCGGTCTTTTCTATCTGTTTTTCCACAAACAGATCTTTGCCACTATCTACAACGAAGAAGAAGCCAAAGTCCAGGGCATCCATACCGGAATAATCAATTTCGTCCAGTCTCTTCTCTTAGCTCTCACAATTGCGTTATCAGCTAAGACCATCGGTTCCTTGGTCGTTTCCTCTTTGATTGTTCTTCCTATAGCCACAGCCCTGCAGTTTAAAAAGAACTATCTCTCCTCTTTGATCATAGCAATCATAGCGTCGGTTTTATCTACTTTCATCGGACTGACTGGCTCCTACTATCTCGACTATAAACCCGGCTCCACCATTGTCGTAGTGGCGGTCATCTTACTCCTTATCTGTCTTTTCGGAAGTGCGTTGGTTTCATTCATAAAAACCAAAAACAGCCGTCTGAAAAGAATAGGAAAATAATCAGTATCTGCATTGAATACGAAGATAACAACTTTATTCCTACTCACGATATAAAAGAGGAACCCAATAGATTCCTCTTTTTTCCTTTTGCTTTTTCATAATAAAAGACCTGCCCTTTCGAGCAGGTCTCTTTCATATTACAGCTAGTTTAGTACTTGTACTTGCCCTCAGCACGGATAGCAGCCTGAGCGGCGGCTAAACGAGCACCAGGAACACGGAACGGAGAGCAGGAAACATAATCGCAGCCATAGTCGTTGAAGAGAGCGATAGATTCCGGATCACCGCCAGCCTCACCGCAGATACCACAGTGGAGCTTCGGATTGGCAGCTTTGCCTTCCTTGACGGAGATAGCAATAAGTCTGCCGACACCATTGTCATCGATAGTCTTGAAGGGATCGAACTCGAGAAGGTTGTTATCGAGATACTGGTTGATATAGGAAGAATAGTCGTTTCTGGAGAAACCGAATGTGAACTGAGTGAGGTCATTAGTGCCATAAGAGAAGTAAGCAGCTTCAGGTCCGATTTCACCGGCAGTGAGAGAAGCTCTGGGAGTCTCAATCATAGTGCCGACGATATACTTGAGCTTGTTATCGATTTCAGATTCCTTGATGATCTTATCGGCAACTTCAGAAACCAAATCCTTGACGAACTTGAATTCTTTGTGTCCGATGACCTGAGGAACCATGATAGAAGCAGTGATATGAACCTTCTTCTCAGCAGTAGAGAGAGTCTTCTCTGCTCTTAAAGCAGCATTGATGACAGCTCTGGCCTGCATTCTGCCGATTTCAGGATAGACGACGTCAAGACGGCAGCCACGTAAACCCATCATCGGGTTAGTCATGTGAAGCTCAGCGATTCTGTTCTTGACAGCATCGACGGTCTTGCCGGTCTTCTTAGCTAAATCAGCAATATCCTCTTCCTTCTTAGGGAGATACTCATCAAGCGGAGGATCAAGTAATCTGACGTTGATGTTGACACCCTTTAAGGCGAGATACATATTGTAGAAATCATCTTCCTGATAAGTCTCGAGCTGAGCAAGATACTTTTCTCTTTCATCAGTGGTGTTAGAGAGAATCATTTCCTGCATGATGATAAGACGGTCTTTGCCTCTGAACATATGCTCAGTACGGCATAAGCCGATGCCCTTAGCACCGAATCTGACAGCATTCTCAGCTTCTTCAGGAGTATCAGCATTAGCGAAAACGCTCATGTTGGAATACTTATCAGCCCACTTGAGGACCTTTTCGAAGTTGCCAGAGACTGTAGGTTCTTCAGTCATGACGGCATTGCCATAGACTTCACCGGTAGATCCGTTGATGGCGATGACATCGCCTTCATGATAGGTCTTTCCGCCTAAAGTCATAGTCTTGTTCTTTTCATCGATGAGAGCTTCGCCACAGCCGGTGATGCAGGTTTTACCAATCTGACGGGCAACAACAGCAGCGTGAGAAGTCATACCGCCGCGGGCGGTTAAGATACCAGAAGCAGAGACCATACCACCTAAATCTTCAGGGGAGGTTTCAGCTCTGACAAGGATCATCTTGCAATCCTTGTTCTTAGCTAATTTAGCCTGAGCTTCTTCAGGGGTGAAGACGATTTCACCGACAGAGGCACCAGGAGAGGCAGGGTTGCCATGACCGATGACAACGGCCTTCTTGAGTTCAGCGGCGACAAAGGTAGGATGGAGGAGCTGATCAAGAGAACGAGGATCTACTCTTAAGCAGGCTTCCTGCTCATTGATGAGTCCTTCCTTGACCATATCGGTAGCGATCTTCAAAGCGGCAGGGCCGGTTCTCTTTCCGTTACGGGTCTGGAGGAAGTAAAGGATGCCGTCTTCGACAGTGAATTCGAAGTCCTGCATATCCTTATAATGCTTTTCGAGTTTCTTAGCAGATTCAGTGAGCTGTTTGTAGATCTTAGGCTGCTGATCCTTTAAGGCATCGATGTGAAGAGGAGTTCTGATACCGGCAACAACGTCTTCACCCTGAGCATTGATAAGATACTCGGCGAAGATGTGATTTTCACCATCAGTAGGCTGACGAGTGAAACCGACACCGGTTCCGGACTGATCATTCATATTTCCGAAAGCCATCATCTGAACGTTGACGGCAGTTCCCCAAGAATAAGGAATGTTGTTCATCTTTCTGTAAAGATTGGCACGTTCATTATCCCAAGAATGGAAAATAGCCTGGACAGCGGTCATAAGCTGTACTTCAGGATCAGAAGGGAATTCTTCCTTGAACTGATTCTTGTAGTAAGCCTTGTACTTTACGATAAGAGCCTTGAGTTCATCGACAGGGACATCTTTATCGTTCTTGAGTCCAAGACGTTTCTTGGTCTCATCGAGCATAGCATCCATTTCATCTCTGGGATAACCCTTGGCGATGTTGGTGAACATAAGGATGAAACGTCTGTAGCAATCATAAGCGAAACGAGCATTGTTGCTTCTCTTGGCGAGAGCTTCGACAGTGTCATCATTCAAGCCTAAGTTGAGGATGGTATCCATCATACCAGGCATGGAGACTCTGGCGCCGGAACGGACAGAGACGAGAAGGGGATTCGGTCCCTTTCCGAAGGTCTTGTGGCTTCTGGCCTGAAGTTCCTTTAAAGCGACATTGATCTGTTTGGCAAGATTAGTTGTGATCTTCTTTCCGGAATCATAATAAAGAGTGCAGGCTTCGGTGGAAATAGTGAATCCATCCGGAATCTTGATGCCGATATGAGTCATCTCGGCAAGACCAGCTCCCTTACCGCCTAACAGCGGTTTTCCTAAGCCGTAAGCATCCTTGAAAGCGTAGACGTACTGACCAGCTTTGTAGCTGGACTTAGCGGCAGCTTTCTTAGCTACCTTTTTGACTACCTTATTTTTGGTTGTCATGTGTCCTCCCAATTAAATAAATAGGTCTTAAACCCAAAAAGTATTTTAGCATAATAATAATAGTAAAGGAATAAAAAACCCTACACTAGATTTAACTTTTAACAATAAGGTGTTTCCCCACACTCTTTTACGCTCTTTGTTTATGGTAAAATTATAAAAAGGAAGACCTGTTTCCATAATTTGCTATTCGCCTCAAAAAAAGAATTGAATAATCATTGTCGGACAATATAATAGACAGATGAAAAGAAACTAATGAAACATATTAAAACCGAAGTACCAGAAAGAGAAGACTGGAAACCAAAAGAAAACGAGATTATCAAAGTCAGTCATCTGACACAGGATTTTGGCTTGGGTATGGGTGTTTTCGATGTTTCTTTCAGTATCCGCAAAGGTGAAGTATACGGATTCTTAGGCCCTAACGGAGCCGGGAAATCAACTACAATCCGTCATATCATGGGTTTTTACAGACCCCAGTCGGGAAGAACCTATATCAACGGATTGGAATCGTTTGATAATTATTCTCAGATCCTCAAGAACATCGGTTATCTGCCTGGTGAACCCGCTCTTCCTTTATCTTATACGGGTACTGAATTCATCGATGAAATGAAGAGACTCAAAGGCGTCAAGGATGAGACGATGCTCAATCACCTTATCAGTTATTTTGAATGCGACCCGAATATTCCCTGCAAGGCGATGAGTTTGGGAATGAAAAGAAAAATAGCCATCGTCGTAGCTTTCATGTCTGACCCTGATGTCTTGGTTCTCGACGAACCCACTTCCGGTCTTGATCCTCTGATGCAGGAAAAGTTTATTTCCTTCATCAAAGAAGAAAAGACCAGAAACAAGACTATTCTTTTATCAAGCCATATATTCCAGGAAGTCGATGCGACGTGTGATCGAATTGGAATAATCAAAGACGGAAAGATTGTCAGCGAAGTCTTAGCTGACAATCTCAAACACGCTTCCCTTAAGACATATAAGGTGGTCTTTGCCGATCAGTGCTCTTTTGACAGCATGACTCACACTGATTTTCACGGTCAGCTCAAATATGTTTCAGCCGATAACGATCAAAGAGCGCTGACTCTTTCAGTCGAAGACAAAGACATCCATGTCCTCATCGATGCCCTGTCAAATTATCAGATTGCCGATTTCGTTCAGATCAAAGAAACACTTCAGGATTATTTCCTCTCCTTCTATAAAGAGAATCAGGATTTCTCAGGAGTCAGAAAATGATAATCCAGAACGAAGACATCATCGTCTTGAACGATGTGACTAAAGATTACGGATATAAGCGGGGAATTTTCGGTGAATCCTTCTCAGTCAAAAAAGGAGAAGCCTTTGGTTTAGTCGGTGAAAACGGAGCCGGCAAGACCACCACCTTAAGAAACATCATGGGTTTCATCCGTCCTGACCACGGAAAAATAACAGTCGAAGGAAAAGACGCCTTTTTAGATGCCTTTGAGATAAAGAAGGTAGTCGGATATGTACCAGGTGAGATCGCCCTTCCTCAGCTAAAGACGGGACGTGATGTCCTCAAATCACAGATGGAGCTTTTGAATATCGATGATTTCAGTGAAGCTGACCGATTGATCAAGAAGCTTCAGCTTAACATCGAAGCCTATCCTAAGAGAATGAGTAAGGGAATGAAGCAGAAGATGGCGGTAGTCATGGCCTTGATGTCCTCTCCAGACATTCTCATTCTCGATGAACCGACAACTGGTCTTGATCCTCTGATGAGAGAAGCTTTCATGAAGGTGCTTCTAGAAGAAAAAGGAAAAGGAAGAACGATTCTCATCTCCTCGAATTCCTATCCGGAGCTTTCTCTTCTCTGCGACAAAGTAGCTCTTATTAGTCAGGGTCACTTGATGACTGTCGCTGATAATAACGCCATCCAAAACAGAGATGATCAGGATTATAAGATAGAATTCCTCGATCATGACAATTTCGTCCGTTTCAGAAACGAATGGTTCCGAATCACCAAAGTCAGAGAAGACATCAATCAGCTGACAGTCGAAGTCAGGAAAAAAGAACTGACTACTCTCTTCCAGAGACTGAAACTATATCAGGTGAAATACCTGACTCAGGTTCCCTATACTCTTGAAACCTATCTGGATGATTTTATTAAAAAGGAAGGAGAAAAAAATGAAACGAAATGAAAAACTAAAGCAGAAGTTAGAAAACATCGATACCGAAAAAGGAATTTTCTCTCCGGCCATTTTTCGTCAAAGCGCCAAAAGTCAGAAAGTACTCTGGCTTTTCACGACTATCGGAAACTGCCTCATCTCCTTAGTCGTCATCCTTATTCTCTCAAGTCTTACAGTCAACACGACAAAAAACGGATTAGCCAACTTATTCAGTACTGCCGATATGGAAAACACTATCAAGAGCACAGCTGCTGAAAGCTATGCCGCCTATGACAATTCGATACTGGCCTATGAAGGAGAAGCCGATACTTTATCAAAAGCCACCACTACCTTATATAAGACAAGCGGAAATATCATGGACGGATACTCGACTATCGTCAATGATAAAATACCGCTCATCAATCAGACTTATGGGAAATTCATCATCAACACCTATAACACCGCCTTCAATTCCGCCAGCGGAACTGATGAGGAAAAACATGACACAGCCAAAGCCAACACCAAGACGATCGTCAAAGTCTATACTGACAACTCCAGTATGGATACGGCTGTCAAAGCGGTAGTACCTTATTTCATAGACTCTTATCTCAATGATTATTATGTCAGCAAATCCACCGATATTCCCGCTTTGACGGCAACGGCCTTCCCGGAAGCCGGCAAGAACTATATCCTATCAGATGATTTCACAGAGAACCTCGGATACAGCAAAGCCTCATTGAGTGAAGCCTGTTATTCATTTATTGAAAACACTATCACCAAATATCGTTCCATCATTGATAACGGAGACGGAACCATCGCCTTAAACGACAAATATAAAATCCAGAAAGAAACTTCTAAAGAAGCCGTATTGTCTTTAGCTCCTGCCAATGAGAAGGAACAGGCTTCGTCAATGTTTGATGTGATCATCACCCGTTATATGGCAAAGCCCGATCTTTTCGACGGTGATATCGACGACTATTTCAAAGTCACCAAAGCCATGGCAATTTCAGAAGTCGCCAAAGCGACAGCCAAGGACTTTGCCTACTTTGAAAAGCTTCCCTCTTTCACTGTCGAATAA
>DHDT01000038.1:9608-10460 GCA_002399505.1 Caryophanales bacterium UBA4869
ACTGATGACAAAGGCTGTCCCTATTATCTTGATCAAGACAAAAAAGAAGTGGAAATCACCTCAGTAGCTGACAGAGACAAGATGATTCCAATCAAAGAAGGCATGGGCACCGATGCAAACTTCCTTCAGAAGAAATACAAAGAGCTGCTGACTGGAACTGACTATACGGAAGAAGAAAAGAAACAGGCTCAGAAAGACAGCGAGACCCTGGCTTCTTCAGGATATGATCTGATCTATGGTTTCCTAGTCAGCAAATATATCGTTTCTCCTTCTACCTACTATGATTCGACAAACAAAGTGACTATCAAAGACAATATCATCAAAGAAGTAGTGACGATGCTGAAAGACGAATCAGGCAGTTATATCTGTGAGAACTTCAAAGTCGACTCACTTGCCGATCTCACTGAAAGCAAATACGGAATATCAGGTGAGAAGCTTCTTGAACAAGTCGGAGACTATGCCACTTCGGCAATCTCAGTCTATGAGAAACGCTATCAGGAAAACACCCTCAAAGGCTATGACCTGACTACCGCCTTCCAAGTCTCCATCTGTCAGGCCGGACTTGGAATCACTGATCAGCTGCCGTCTAAGATCAAAAACAATCTCTCAGAAATGAGCACGATGAATCTATATGCCATCATCATCGGCTTTATTTTCTTTGCGTGTTCTGGTCTTCTTCTTCCGATGGTCTATGTCATGATGACTGCCAATGACCTGATAGCCGGTCAGGTAGACAGCGGTTCAATGGCTTTTATCCTTTCCACTCCGACCAAAAGAAAGAAGATTTCCTTTACGCAGTGGGCCTACCTCAACCTCTCCCTTTTTGCTCAGTATCTGCTTTTGTTCTTAGTC
>DHDT01000038.1:10572-12065 GCA_002399505.1 Caryophanales bacterium UBA4869
AGGGAGATAGGTGTGGCCGCTGGGTCAGCTGACTTAGCGGAATCTCTTCCGATCAGTCAGATTGCCCTAGATTCCTTAGGTGCCTTCGCCGTCATGTTCTGTATTGCCGGAATCTGTTTCATGTCTTCCTGTATCTTCAACAAGACCAAAGAGTCATTAGGATTAGGAGGAGGAATAACTATCTTCTTCCTGGTGACCTCGATCTTAGGTATTTTTGGTTCTTCGGCTATGCCGGCAACTATCAGAATTGACGCCATGAATTCATTCAATTATATGACTGTCATCCGTCTTTTCGATATTCAGGCCGTCATCGACAACAACCTCTCACAATACTGGTGGAAACTTAGTATTCTCTTCATAGTCGGAGCCATAACTTCGATTTCGGGAGCCCTAGTCTTTGACAAAAAAGACCTGCCTTTGTAGTACCTGAAATCACCTCCAAAATCACTTAGTTTTATTTGTTGCTTTTATTTTATACTTTGCCTATAATGATAATTACAAACAAGGTGTATTTGTAGTGAAGATAAGAGCAATATGAGAAACTAATTGGGTATTTGTAAAGAAACCCTGACTGAGAGGAAAACACGCAGATGAACAAAAGAAAGTATGAGTTCTCTTTAGAGTTATATAGAGAAATGCAGACCAAGCCTTTTTCTAAGCTTTCTATTTCCGATACCTGCAGCAACATGAAGTGTTCCCGTCAGAGTTTTTACTATTATTTCAATACCATCGAAGACTGTCTTTCATATTACGTCAGAGAATCTCTGAAGAATCAGATCAAAGAAGAATACCTTATTTCCGATGTCTTCAATTATTTTGATAACAATAGCAAATTTGTCGAGCTTTGCAACCAAGATCCAGTCGCCAAGGAAATCTTCTGGACGGGTCTTTGCCAATACACGAAAAGAATACTCGACTTTGTCTTTTCCAAGAACATCGTCGAATATCTGGCTTTGTATGCTGAACAGAAAGAAGCCATCACTTCCTTCTATATAGCCGGTATCCTCGAGCAGGCCCGTCTCTATGTCAAGAGCAACCATATTCCCGCCAAGGAGAAATGCATCGCCTACTGCAAAGCGATTCTGGGAACCGGAGACGATATGAGAGACATGGTCAACCGCTTCAACCGATAATCAAAACAAATAAGCCGCCTTAACAGGTGGCTTTTTAGGATATAATACCTACATAGGAAACAATAATGGCTAAAAGAAAACATAGTATTCTCGTCTTTATACTTCTAATCATTTTAGGTTTTATCCTGACCCTTCTTGGCATGGGTCTTCTTTTCGCCGGTATCATCGGAATCGCCGAAGATACACACGACGAAATTCAGATTCAGACTGAATCCTTTATTCGTTTGGGACTGGGGATAGGTTTCATGGTCATAGGATTCTTCCTCATGGCTTTCTTTCTAATCTACTTAGCCAAAAAAAGAAAGGTTGTTCCTATCTCTCAGGTACAATACGTAGTCGAAGGCAACAGGGAAGTCATGG
>DHDT01000038.1:12173-12686 GCA_002399505.1 Caryophanales bacterium UBA4869
AAGTCATGGAGAAAATCAAAATACAGACAAAAAAGAGCGTAAATGACAAAGAGTGCCCGAATTGTCATAAAATGAATGAACGCAATTCTAGCTTCTGCCAGTATTGCGGTTCCAGACTTGAAGGAACTAAGACGACTGTCAGTCTGACTGTCGAAAAAGAAAAAGACGATAAGGCTGACTAAAAGTCTTGAAAGGATAAACCATGATAGATTTAAACAAAGACTATTTTGATTTTGTATGTCCTACCCGGATGATATATCGTCCAAACAGCATTGGATCAATCGGCAAAATCATCAGAGAAGACTATCAGATGAAGAAAGTCGTTTTTATTTATGGCGGTTCCTCTCTTAAGACCAATGGTGCTTATGAAAAGATAACAACTTCCTTTAAAGAGAACGGAGTTTCTTTTATCGAATACGGCGGAATCAAATCAAATCCCGACGTTGAAGACGTCGAAAAGATTGTTGAAGAAGCCAGAGAATTCAAACCCGACCTGATTCTAGGCTGCGGCGG
>DHDT01000038.1:12844-13171 GCA_002399505.1 Caryophanales bacterium UBA4869
GGAAGTGTCTTAGATACGGCAAAATGCGTGGCACACGCTTATTACTATCAGGGAAATCCAATCGATTTCTGCCGTCACACCGTCACTCCTCTTCACGCCCTTCCGATAGCAACAATAATCACTCTCTGCGCCTCCGGTTCTGAGATGTCAGATTCCTGTGTCATCTCTGATAGAAAGCACCACTTCAAAGGCGGATTCAATATCGTTTCCAATTACCCTCTTTTCTCCTTGTTAGATCCGACTTTGACTTTCACTGTCTCTTCTTATCAGACAGCTATCGGTCTCATCGATATGTTCTCACATTCCTTTGAAAGATATTTTTCTCCT
>DHDT01000038.1:13265-13726 GCA_002399505.1 Caryophanales bacterium UBA4869
AAAGATATTTTTCTCCTTCTCATCTTGAGGAACCCTGCGATGGTCTTGCTCTCTCAGTGATGAGAGATATCGTCAGTCTCTCTTCCAAAGTCATTATGGAACCTACTTCGCTTGAATATCGTCGGTCGATGATGATCCTCGGGTCTTTGGCTCATGACGGCTTCACCAATTACGGAAAGAAGAAACTGTTCATAGTCCATGGTGCCGAACACTATCTGAGCGGACGTTATCCTTCCCTTATCCACGGTCAGGGAATAGCCCTGCTATTAGTTCCTTATCTGACTGAAAACATAACTCTCTTCAAGGAAAAGATTATTCGGATGGGTCAGGAAGTATTCAAGGCCAAGAGAGAAGAATCAGCTGAGAAATGTATCTCCTTATTGAATGACTGGCTTCTTTCCCTTCCTGTCACTCACTCTTTTGACCAATTGAATATGGATATCAAAAAAGAAGATGTTGAC
>DHDT01000038.1:13833-15270 GCA_002399505.1 Caryophanales bacterium UBA4869
ATATCAAAAAAGAAGATGTTGACAAAGCTATTTCTTTTTTAAAAATCAAAGGATGATATTCATACATTATGTCGTATAATATTTCTTATCCGTGTGTGCTATTGAATCAAAGGAGGTTTTCATTATGGAAAACAATGAAATGCCGAACAAGACAAACGAAGAAAAGAGAACTGTCTTAACCGAAACCAAAGCCAAGAAGACTTTTTTAGACACCAATGCCTCCTGGCCTTTGATGATTATTTATCTTGGTTACCTGATAGGTATGTTCTACACCCAGAGAATAACCACTGAGTATCTGCCCGCTGGCTACAACACCTATCTCTTCACTTTCATGCCTCTGATCTTCGGTATTCTCATCACTTTCCTCGTCTATAACCTCGGCAAGATCATCTCGGCCAATATCGCCGGATATAAATTGATCTATATCAAGTTCTTAGGTTTCCTCTTCAATATGTCTGGAAAAGAAACCAAAGTCACTTTCCGAATCGAAAACATTCTGGATGTCGCTATGCAGTTCACACCTAAAGATGACGATGTCAAAAAGAATCCCCGTCTGATCTTTGTCGGCGGATTCATCGCTGAAATAGTCTTGCTGGCAATAAGTCTTACTCTGTTCTTTCTCTTCGGATTCAAGAATACCGGGACTGTCAAAGCCGTAATCGGCTGGGCTTCCTTATTCGCCTTCGCCTATGGATTCGTCATTTCCATCTATGAAATACTTCCTCTCCGTCAGGATTATCCTACCGATATGTTCAATCTCATGGTCACCAAGACCAAAGAAGATCAGTTGGCCTTCAATGTCGTTCACATCAACAAAAACCGCGAGCTGAACAACACTGACTTCCTCACTCAGGAATTCGAAGATTATGATTCCTTCTATCGCTCTCAGGTTCTCTACGACAACTATCTCAATGCTTTCTATGATGATGACAATCAAAATGCCAAGAAATTCCTGGCTCTCATGCAGACCTATGCCATTCACCTTCCCGAAGAAGAACGTTACCTGTATGTAGCTGAAGCTATTTATACTCTCTTTATCAACAATCAGGCCGCTGTCGCTGATAAGAAATATCTCAACTTGACCAGTGACGACAAGAAAGCCGCTGTCCGTCCGACTAGATTATCAGGTTATCGTACGGCCTTATTGATCTACGGCAACATCTCCTCCGACAAGGACAGAATCAACGAGCTCTTGAAAGACTATCATGAAAATTACGATACTCTGAAGACATCCAGCAAACGAATAATCAAAGAAAAAGAGCTGTTTGCCGAAGCTTATGCTAAGCTGAAGAAAGACAAACCCGGTCTTAATCTCAAGTAAGTATCAAAGGACAGGAACATGAATCCTGTCCTTTTTTCTTGAAAAAGCCTCTGTTTACTCTATAATATAAGTCCCACCTCTATCACATTGTTTCTGGGGATGTTCCGGTTTCGACA
>DHDT01000038.1:15478-15731 GCA_002399505.1 Caryophanales bacterium UBA4869
CTGTTATGTTCCGTGCTCCGGCCTTAATGGCCGCTGCTTGCTAAGCTTCGGCTTAACTTGACAGAGGGGCTTTGCCCCCGCACAAGCTGGAATGATTCTATCCGAGTCATTTATTCCAGTCTTTTAGATTCGGAGTCAGTATAGGTGCTTGACTTCCGTCTAGCTGACTAACAAGGAGTTATAGGATGATGAAAGGCTGTCTGTGACCATCGTCATCCGAAATCAACCACAGGATAAACTGTAGTCCTCATTA
>DHDT01000030.1:0-178 GCA_002399505.1 Caryophanales bacterium UBA4869
ACAATAACTGCCCATATCAAACAAGCATTTCTCTCTACAATATCCAGGTTTTTAGTATCTAATAGATTGATAATATCTTATCTGTTAAATAGCGGAATACTCTTAAGTCATTCTTAAAATTCGAATCCATATACTTCCAAACAACGTCAATGTTCATTAAGAACTATATGGTCATCAG
>DHDT01000030.1:315-3243 GCA_002399505.1 Caryophanales bacterium UBA4869
ATTAAGAACTATATGGTCATCAGACGAAATTGAAATTACCTTGGTTTTCTATAAAACTGATCCAAGCACAAATAACAACCAATTGCCAGTCTCAACAACCTAAGTATTATCTAAAAACAGCGGCCTAGCCTATAAATAAGCACTCGATTCAATCGTTGTTTTTTCCATTCATTCATTTAACGACGGCCTTTTCATTCTATTTCAGTAATCTTTTTCCATTCTTTTTATTAAGCTAGTTCCTAAATGTTAGCTAATAATGATAAAATATAACCCGTAAACACTAATGAACAGAAAACTTGTTTTTTTATTGCTATCATTTTCTCTTCTACCATCTTCTTTTGTGGAGCAAAACAGAATTTCAATCCCTCCGGCTGTCAAAGAAGAAACACTTTTAGGTTCTTCCTCTGCTTCCAATCACATTCTCTTTTTAAGTTCGAACAACCTTGACAATGAAAACGTTGTCAATGGCATAGCTGGTTTCAAGCAGGGCTTCGATGACGTCTACAGTATCGACTATTCTTTTCTCAATATCCGTTCTGAAGCCTATGATGATACTAAAAAACAGGCATTTGCCAAAGAAACACTTGATAAGATCAACAGCCAAGGCTATGGCTATCAGGCAGTATTTGCCTTTAAAGATGAAGCTTTGGACTTCGTGCTTGACTACAATGACTCACTTTTTGGAAATGTTCCGGTAGTCTTTTCAGGAGTTGTCGATAAGAATCTTACAAACCGGGCTTTTGCCAAGAATGGTATATATTGCGGAATACCTAGATCTGATATCTATTTCAAGAACTTTGAAGCCACTTTAGATATAATCACTGAAGCAAAGAAAATCGTCTATATCTGTGATTCGAACCGAGCAGGTGAAATAGAAAATGATCTTTTGATTCAGGCTTTCAATAATTATGTCATCGACCATAATCAATTTAATAGTGATCTCATGCTTGAAAGGATAATTCCAAGCGATTATACAACTGATTCACTTAAAAGCATTTTTAAAAATTTTACAAATGACAACATCTATCTCTACGTGACTATGGTCGGTACGAAAGACTACAGTTTTTATGCACCTGATATCAAAAAGTTCATCAACGAAAATGCTGCAGCCCCAATATTCACAACCAGGGACTGGGGTATTGATGACTGTTTTATCGGCGGTTATGGAGTCGATAATTTCAGTCTCTGTCAAGAATCCGGTCTCATCATGAAGAATATTCTCAAAGGTGAAATCACTAAGAGCACTTCCTATGAAGATACCTTTGGAATATATAAATTCGATTCCCATGTCTTTGACAAATTCGGTCTCAATATCCACCTCGTTCCCCAAGAATCAGAGTTGGTGAATTACCAACAGGATTTCTTGGAAAAATACTATATGTATGTTATCCCCTGTCTGATTCTGATCCTGATGGTCTTAGTCTTCATCGTTTATTTCTTTGTTGAATACTATAAGAAGAATAAACAGAACACTCTCATCAAAGGCTCTGAGAAAAAACTTGCGTATTTAGCTTCGCATGATTATATTTCTGGACTTTGCAACCGCAAAACCGGTATGGAAGCCGAAGGTTCCCTCATTGCATCCAATATTCCTTTTGCACTCATACTCATCGATTTTGATGACTTTGGAAAGATAAATTACGAGTTCGGTCACGATGTCGGCGATTCTACCATCAGACAGATTGGCAACTCCTTTAAAGCCTTGGCAGACGGTAAGAAAGTCAACTGCTATCACTACGGAGAAGACAAGTTCATCTTCATTTATAAAAGCGATGACGAAGTCGAAATCAGCAAATTCCTTACCACTTTGGAAAACTGGGCCAATCAGGAACTGCTTATCGGAATGATCAAAATGCATCTGTCTTTCCGTATCGCCTGCTCCCTGTTCCCCAAAGACGGTACTGACAGCACCGAACTTGAGAACAATATCGAGATGACCATGCGTTATCTTAAAAACATCAGTAAAGAAAAGGTCCTTTTCTTCAATGACGACATCAATCAGATCTATACCCAGGAAGAAAAGATTCAGTCGAAAATCAATTCCTGCCTATCGGAAAACGGATTTAAAATCGTCTATCAGCCTCAGGTCGATTTGAATACCGGTTCTCCAAGCGGATATGAGGCACTGATACGTATCAAGGATAACAGTTATGGACCAAGTGTCTTTATTCCCGTAGCGGAGAAAACCGGTCAGATTTTCCTTCTTACCCGCTATGTCATCAAGACAGTCCTCCAGGACATCGCCTATGCCAGAGACAAATACCATGTCGAACTCCCTCCCATTGCCGTCAATATCTCCGGACTTCAGCTAAAGGACCATTCCTTCCTCGACTTCACCAGACGTCTATTCAATCAGTATCAAATCAGAAAAGATCAGGTCGACTTTGAAATCACCGAGTCTTCACTGCTTCTAGCTGATGAGAACATGAACTACTATATGGATTTTGTCAGCGAAGAAAAGCCGACTTTGGCTCTCGATGATTTCGGAGCCGGGTATTCCTCTATCAATACGCTTTTCAAAGTCCCCTTTACCTTCGTCAAACTAGATAAATCACTGACCGACAAGGTCCTCTCCATCCATAAACAGGATGCGATTATCAACCTGATCAAATTCATCCACTCCTTAGGCGCCAAGGTCATTGCCGAAGGTGTCGAAAGCAAAGAGCAGATGGTTGTCCTCAAAGAAAACGGCTGCGATATCATCCAAGGTTTTTACTTTGATAAGGCTTTGGATTTTGAAATCATAATCAGCAACCATTTCAAAGTGTATGATGTTTCACTTTCTTAGTTTTGTTAACACTGACTGATTTTTGACATATTATTTACGCAAAAAGTCGGCAATTTACGCAAAATAAGAAGCTTTATATTTGCCAAAAAGCCCTTAAAGACGTATTATCTTAATTGGTCTTGACCAAAGGGGTATTCTGC
>DHDT01000030.1:3350-3654 GCA_002399505.1 Caryophanales bacterium UBA4869
AAATTGACCAAAGGGGTATTCTGTAAAAAATATGTCAATTGATGTAAACGATGTCGTGTTGGAAAAACCGACTTTAGAAATGAAGACTCAGATTCAGGAAATGGTTGAAGAGATTACAGCCAATTCACCTGATAAGGTCTATCCCGGTTTTGCCAACTACAACAAATACCCGACATATGAAGAATGGCTCGACGATGTCAATAAACAGGCCAAGGGACAAAACCTTCCCAGTGACTTCGTGCCTGCCCTTACTTATGTAATGGTCAGAAAGTCCGATAAGAAAATCATCGGACTCATCAATATT
>DHDT01000030.1:3760-9191 GCA_002399505.1 Caryophanales bacterium UBA4869
AATATAAGAACCAGACTCAACAAACGTCTTCAGACTTGGGGCGGACATTTAGGTTTTACCATCCGTCCGACTGAAAGACAGAAGGGCTTTGGCAAGAAGATGCTGGCCCTGGCTCTCAAAGTCTGTCATCGCCGTCATATCTATAAGGTCTTAGTAACCTGTGATGATTCCAATGAAGCCTGCTGCCGTCTTATCGAATCCTTCAAAGGCGACTATTCTTCTCTTTACGGACTCGCAAATGAAAATGTCACCATCCGCCGTTATTGGATAACCAATAACTGATCACGATTAACAGGGCCTTGAATTGTTCAAGGCCTTTTTTTCTGTTTTTATTTAAAACGGTTGATAAATCAAGCGTTTTCTTTGTCAAGGCATATTGCTTAACATTTATCCGTCAACTAGAATATAAGGATTGAGTTTTATAACTATATTTAATGAGGTGAAAAAATGAATATTGGAATCGTATCCCTGGGCTGTGCCAAAAACCAGGTAGACTTAGAAGAGATCCTCGCTTACCTGAAAACAAACGGCTTTGAGACAGTGTCAGATCCTGAGCTTTCCGATATCATCTTAATCAACACCTGCGGTTTTATCGAGGCGGCAAAAAAGGAATCAATCGACATGATTCTTGAAATGTCCAGATACGGAAAACCCTTAGTAGTAACCGGTTGCCTTGTGACTCGCTATCTTGAAGAACTGAAAAAAGAAATTCCTGAAGTATCTCTCTGGATTCCTCTGAATGAATACAAGGATTTCGGTAAGAAATTCCAGGCTCTTGTCAAAGACCATCAGATGAAGGGTCAGATCGACCCCACTAAGAGAGTCTTTATCTCTCCTAAAAGAGAAGCGTATCTGAGAATTTCGGACGGCTGCAACAACTTCTGCACTTTCTGTGCCATTCCATATATCCGCGGACGTTTCAAGTCCGTTCCGATGAACGTTCTCGAGAAAGAACTCGATCTTCTTGAAAAAGACAACATCAGAAGTCTGACTGTCATCTCCCAGGACACTTCCATGTATGGGAGAGACATCAATCTCACTCTCAGCGACTTAGTGAGAAAAATAGTCAGACATCCAGGTTTCGACTTTATCAAGTTGATGTATCTTTATCCCGATGAAGTGACAGACGACTTAATCGACCTCTATCGCGATGAGAAAAAACTCACTCCTTACTTTGACTTGCCAGTTCAGCACTTCTCCGACCATGTCCTCAAACTCATGGGAAGAAGAGGAACAGAGAAGGACATCATTGATCTGATTGCCAAATTTCGCTATGAAGTACCAGATTCTATAATCAGAACCACGGTCATGGTCGGTTTCCCGGGTGAGACTGACGAGGACTTTGAAGAACTTCTGAAGATGGTCAGGAAAATCAGATTCGATCACTTGGGCTGCTTCATCTATTGTCCGGAAGAAGGAACTCCCAGTCCGAAATTCGAAAATCAGATTCCCGCCTCTGTCAAGAGAAAGAGATATAACGCTGTCATGAAAGAGCAGAAGAAGATCTCTTATGAACTCAATAAAGAAAGAGTCGGAAAAACCTATACCTGCTTAGTCACCGGCTATGACGAAAAAGAATTCTACTATACTGTCATCAGCAATCTCTATGCTCCCGATGATATCGACGGCAAGATGAGAGTCTATTCGAAGTTCCCCTTAAAACCCGGTGATCTTATCGAAGTCAAGGTAGTAAACGCCTTGGTCTACGATCTCGACTGTGAATTTGTGAATATGATCCGTTCAGAATAAATATATATGTAGAAAAGAATCTTCTTTTCCACCGCTAATCGAGGAGAAACCATGTTATTCGGCAAATATCTTAACCGGTACTATCTCAAGTACTGGTATCTGTTCTTAGGCGTGTTTGTAGTTGATGCCCTAGTGGACATCATTCAGCTTTTCATTCCCATCATCATGGGTTATGCCATCACCGACATTCAAAAGGGAATTTTCACAATTGCCCCGACTGAGAGTCTGACTTTCACCTATCAGCCAAACCTTGTCTGGATGCTTCTGGCTGTCTGTTTTATAGCCGTCTTCATCGTCTTTGGGCGTATCGGCTGGCGTCTTTTAAGTGCCCATATCGGTGCCTATATCGAAAGAGATCTTCGCCGTGAGATGTTCATCCACATCGAAAAGATGTCTGTCACCTACTACAAAGACAAGAAAGTAGGCGGTCTTTTGTCGTTCTTCACCAATGACCTGCAGTCGATCAAAACCGTCTACACCGACGGCATCATCTTCCTGACTGACTTGCTCGTACTTGGAACGCTTTGCATAACCTTCATGATGATCATGTCTTATCAGATAACTCTCATCTGTGCCGTTCCTTTGGTGTTATTCATCATTTTGGGCGGATTTGTCGGGAAGGGTGAATCAAAGAGATATAAAAACGCCAGTGACGCTTTTGAAAACCTCTCTGATTTCACGGAAGAGAACCTGCAGGGTTTCTCTGTCGTCAAAGCCTATCTCAAGGAAAAAGAGACTGTCAGTTCCTTTTCTGTTTTGGCCCGGGAGAATGAAGAAAAGAACATCCGCTACCAGCGTTATGGCTCTCTTATTGACTTGTCTATCAATGCCTTCCTCAATGTCTTCTGGTTTCTGATGATGTTCTTAAGCGGTTATGCCATCATCAAATTAGATCCTAATTTCGCTCCGAATATCACCGATGTAGGCAAGCTTACAACTTTCACCGGTTTCTTTGATTCTTTGATCTGGCCCATGATTGCCGGCGGCCTTCTCATCAATGAAGTCTCCATCGGGCATGGCTCCTATAAGAGAATCGAGCAGATTCTCTCTGCCAAACCTGACATTGTCGATGATGAAGATAGCGTTAGGACTGGAAAACTTAACGGCGACATCGAATACCGAAATCTGTTCTTCACCTATCCTGACGGCAAAGGAGAATCCTTAAACGGTGTATCCTTCCACGTCAAAAAGGGAATGACGGTCGGTGTCTTAGGCCGCACAGGAAGCGGCAAGTCCACTCTTCTTTCACTTCTTCCTAAACTATATAACGTAAAAGAAGGAATGATTTTCATCGATGGCAAAGATATCTGCAAATGGAAGAAAAGCGAACTGAGAAAGAGAATCGGCATGGTCTCCCAGGATGCCTTCTTGTTCACCGGTCCTATCAGCGAGAACATCGCCTTCAGCGAAGATGAACCCGGCTATGCTGACTTAGACAAAGTCCGCAGTGCAGCACAATTTGCCTGTATCGATTCCGATATCATGTCTTTTCCTCAGGGCTACGACACTTATGTCGGCGAAAAAGGCAATACCCTCTCAGGCGGGCAGAAACAGAGAATCTCCATCGCTCGTGCCTTCTATAAGAACCCGGAAGTCCTCATCCTCGACGACTCCTTAAGCGCGGTTGATGCCTCGACTGAAAAAGAAATTCTCTCAAATATCAGGGAATATCGAAAAGGCCTGACAACCTTTATCATCGCCCATCGAATCAGCGCCATCGAAAACAGCGATCTGATCTTGGTCATGGATGAAGGGAAAGTCGTCGACCAGGGAACACATAGCTCCCTTATGAAGAGTTCGTCTCTTTACAGAGACATTGTCAGACTGCAGGAATTGGAGAAGGAGGTAATCAAGTGAGCGATTTTGAAGAAGAACTGGAAACACGCCAGTATTCACTTAAAGACTTCCATATCATCAAGAGCTTTTTCCGTTATCTGAAGCCCTATCGGGTCAAGTTCATCTTATTGCTTTTGGCCGATGCCATTGCCACAATCTGTTTTCTTATGGAACCTGTTGTCGCAAGTGAGATCATCACCTTCTTAAGCAAACCTTCTGAATTCAATGAGAATGCGGTAAAGATCATCTGCGGCCTCTGCCTTTTAGATGTCCTTTTCTATATGTCGGGATCGATCATGGCCTACTTCATCAACATGTCTTTGAAGAAGATGGGTCAGAAAGTCATCTACGATATCAGAAACGAACTCTTCTCACACGTACTTTCCTTAAGTCAGGCTCAGCTCAAGTCTCTGAAAATCGGCAGCTATGTCACAAGAATTACCAATGACACTCAGAATCTGTCCACCCTTTTCAGCGATGTTCTCCCGTCACTTTTAAGAAGTGTCTTCTCGCTTTTGATCATCATCTTCACCGTCTTCATAAAAGAAGGCTATTACGGGTTTATCTTCTTGGCCTTCCTTCCAATCGTCTTTTTGGTCGCCTATCTTTTCAGGAAGAAAGCCAAGGTCTACTATCGTCAGGAGAAGAAAGCCGTCTCAGAAATGAATTCATTCCTTTCCGAGACTTTTCAGGGCATCAAAGTCATCAAGACCTATGACCGAGAAGACAAGAAAGTCAAAGAATTTGATAAGTGCAATGAAAAAATCAAAGGCTGTTTCCTCAAAAGTCAGAATCTTTTCTCCTTCTTCTATCCCATCATGTATCTTTTCCAGATGTGCTGCATCCTTATCGTCTTAGGATTCGGTGTTCCGGCCACGGTTGCTGGAAGCCTATCTCTGGGCGATCTTCAGCTGATGTATTCCTATAGCTTCCAATTCTTCAGTCCCATCCAGACTATCGCCCAGCTCCTAAATAACCTTCAGTCGATTCTCTCCTCGGCGGAGAGAACTCAGGTCATCATGGAAATGAAACCGGAAATCGAAAGCGACAACAGTTCAATCAGCGTCAAGGGCTTCAAGGGAAAGATTGAATTCCGTCATGTCTATTTCGCCTACGTCAAAGACGAATATGTACTGAAAGACGTAAGCTTTGTAATCAATCCGGGCCAGACTGCCGCCTTTGTCGGAGCAACCGGAGCCGGAAAGAGCACCATCATCTCCCTCATCAGTCGCACTTATGAATGCAACAAAGGCGAAATCCTCATCGATGACATCAACATCAGAGACTACACCCTCAATTGCCTGAGAAAGAACATCGGAGTGATGCTCCAGGACGTCTTCCTCTTCTCAGGGACTATCGCCGACAACATCTCCTTAGGAGAAAAGAGCGTAACTGAAGAAGATATCGAAAAAGGTGCCAAAGAAGTGGGAGCTGATGCCTTCATCGAAAAACTGCCTAAACAGTATCAAGAAGCCGTCACCGAAAGAGGAGACAACTACTCCGCTGGTCAGAAACAGCTCATTTCCTTTGCCAGAACCTTAGTCTATAAGCCTAGTCTTGTCCTTCTCGATGAAGCGACTGCCAATATCGATACCGAGACTGAAAACATCATCCAGAGTTCCCTTTCAAGAATGCGAAACATCGGAACGATGGTGATAGTCGCCCATCGTCTATCTACAATCAAGACCGCCGACATCATCTTTGTCATCAGTCACGGCCATCTGATTGAAGAAGGAACACATCAGGAATTGCTTAAACTTAAGGGAAACTACTATAATCTATATCGTCTGCAGAATATGGAAAAGTCGATTGGCTATCAAAGCGAGGTCAAATAAGATGGAAAAAC
>DHDT01000030.1:9303-10581 GCA_002399505.1 Caryophanales bacterium UBA4869
AAAGATTAATCTCTATGACACCTATGAAGGGAAAAGCCGTGAATTCGTTCCCCAGAATCCTGATGAAGTAGATATCTATTACTGCGGACCGACGGTCTATAACTATGTACACCTGGGCAATTTCCGTCCTACTGTCACTTTTGATTTGCTTACCCGTTTTCTCAAAGAGTGCGGCTATGATGTCAAATGCGTTTCTAACTACACTGATATCGACGACAAGATAATCAAAGAAGCCAAGAAAGAAAACAAGACGGAAAAGGAACTCTCTGAGTTCTACATAAAAGCTTATGAGGATTGCCTTGACAAACTCAATATCCTTCCTCTATATGAGCACCCCAAAGCCAGCGAATACATCGAAAAGATGGCTTCTTTCATCGAAGACCTGATCGATAAAGGCGATGCCTACAAATCAGGAGATGACATCTATTTCAAAGTCGACAAAGACCCCCTTTACGGTCAGCTTTCCAAACAGAACATCAATGACTTAGTCAGCGGATCGAGAATCGACATCAACACCAACAAGGAGTCTCCTCTTGATTTTGCTCTCTGGAAGCTCACTAAAGATGACGGCATCAAATTCAATACTGTCTTAGGTCTTGGAAGGCCTGGCTGGCATACCGAATGTGTCGTCATGGTCAATTCCGTCTTCAAGAAACCGCTCATCGATATCCACGGCGGAGGATTTGATCTCAAATTCCCTCATCATGAAAATGAAATCGCTCAGTCGGAATGCCACAATCACACAAAACTAGCCAACTACTGGATGCATGTCGGCTTTTTGCTGACTGACGGCGTCAAGATGTCAAAGTCTCTAGGTAATTCCATTCTCGCTAAGGATGTATTGCAAAGACATACCGGAAACGGTGTCCGTCTCTTCTTCACTTCCACTCATTACCGCGCCCCGGTCAACTATACTGAAGAGAACCTTGACAGCGCTGATAAGTTAGCGGCAAAGTACGAAAACACGCTCAAGAAAGCTATTTACCATCTTGAGTTAAATGGAATAAAAACCGGTTCTCTCATCGATGATGATTATGAGAGTTTCATGTCCTCATTATCAGATGATCTAAACGTGGCAAACGCGATGACTGTCATCGACCGGGAAACCAAAGAGATGAATACTCTGGTAATGTCCAAAAACGCTGACTTGGATAGATTGTCATCCTTAGTCACAACTTATGAGAAACTGACTTCTATATTAGGCCTCAGTTTTGATATTTCTCCTCTTACTGACGAAGACAGAAAAAACTATTCCGATTACCAAAAAGCCCGTATCGA
>DHDT01000030.1:10748-11880 GCA_002399505.1 Caryophanales bacterium UBA4869
TGCTTTTAGAAAAAGGAATTCTTTAATTTCCTCTACTAAAACAAGGCCTTTTTCTTCCCATCTTGACAACTTGTTTTCATAGTTCTAACCTAAGTGAGTTGTTAATTTTATCGGGAAGGTCAAATAATGTCGCTTTTCATTTGTGGGAATAGAAGTTTTGCTTATATTTCTTTTCTAATTTTAATGTTTTTTCATAATAATCACTTTTTTAAGACAAGAGAAAAGAGCTTTTTCCTCTCGAAGACTATTTCTTCAGGAAGTTCTTCTGCCCACTTTTCCATATGATTGAATTTAAACACCTTTCTAAATATTTTGGTTCAAATGAAATCCTTCACGATATTACTTTGTCTTTTCCAGACAAAGGATTAATTGTCATCAACGGAGAAAATGGGTCAGGTAAAACTACTCTTTTAAATATCATAGCCTGCTTAGACTCTCAGTTCCATGGAGACTACCTCTTCAATGGCATAGATATCGCCCATTGTAAAGAGTCACAACGACAGGCAGTTAAATACCAGTATTTGTCATATGTCTTTCAAAAAAACAACTTTCTTTCTTGAATTGTGAAAACAACTCTGTTTTTTCTACCTCTGATAAAAAGGCTTTGACTCATTCTCATACCAAGATAAAAGCCTTATCACAGGGCCAACAGGAATTCCTTATACTGGAAAGAGAACTGAAACCCGGCAAAAGAGTTTATCTTCTCGATGAAGTCCTCTCCTCCTTAGATACAAATCATCGAAAAACAATAATAAAGTTGATTTCAAATCTTTCTACAAAAGCATTAGTCGTTGTTATCAGCCATGATGTTAACATTCAAAATATCGCCGATTACATATACAGATTAGACAAAGGTGTTCTTTCTCAGTTGAAAGAACCGGCAATCTCAGCCGATGAAATAACTGAAATTCACTTTGATTCAAAAATAAAAGCTGATTCGTTTCATTCTTTTCTCTTTCTTTTTAAAAAACTCTATTTCCATAATTTTTTCTATCACTTTTTGAATACTTTCATTTGCACTTTGTTCCTTTCCCTCATCTTTTTAGGTAACTTTTCATGTCAGTCAGATACGGCTTTTGCTTTGAATTCCGCTCTTGAGAACCAAGACTCAATACTGTTTTCCGAAAGAGTT
>DHDT01000030.1:11946-13813 GCA_002399505.1 Caryophanales bacterium UBA4869
CCAAGACACAATTCTATTTTCCGAAAGAGTTGGTATTACAAACAAAGAAGTTTTAGAAAAGTTCCCTGATAATGCCTTTCTTTCAGTTGGTGATAATGACTCTTCCCTAGTGATTTCTGAAAAAGTAAAAGATGACGGCAAAGTTCACTGCAATAAATATATGGCTGACCATAAGTCAGTATATCAATACAATGATAAGTTTTCATTGGATATCGAAGTCGATGATACTCTTGTCGACAGCCTTTTCTTCATAAACCCAGTTTCCCGGAATTCTTTTTTTGAGCAGATTAAATCAGAAAGTAGCAATTTGAATTTTCTTTCTCTTTCAAATTGTGTTTGGAATACTGACAGTCATAATGCTAACTATAATCAACAAATAGTAAACAGTGGTTCAGATTTGACTTTTATTGATGACGATGCCTATGAGTATCTTTTCAAAAAAGAAGTAGGCTTCGTTATTGAAGAAAACACCATTTATACTGACGTCTCCGAATTATCGGTCTCACACAAAACAGATTTTGACAGTCCCGTCTACTATAGCAAAAATGATCAACCACTGGTTGATATGAATAAGGCTTATCCTGATGGTGTCAACATTAAGACTTTGCCGGCAGGTACACTTCATTTAACAAGCGAACAGAGCTATGGTTTAGTCTCGGATAAAGATTATGCCAATATCAATTCTCAACCGAGAGGAGGCAGTACAATAGTTTTTTCATTAGCGACTAATAAAACCTCAATTGTCCGCTTTCTCTCAAAAAACAATTTCTCTATCAATAGTACTGATTATTTGCAGACTGACAAAAATGAGTTGTTTAAAAAATATAACCAGATATGCAGCTTCAAGACCAATAAAGCTAATGTAATTCCTTATAGTATTCTTTCTTGTTCTTGCACGGCTTTTTTGATAATCCTACAATTCATTTCAGCCGCCTTTACTAAAGAGCGAAGTCTAAAGGATGACCGGATATTAGATTCCAAAGGTTATTCTTCTGTTTTCCGTTCTCTTCTATTAACACTTGGTCCACTCATTGATTTGCTTATTTCATTGATATTAGGAGATTTTTTGGCTCGTTTGTTTTCTTCTATCAGCAGTGGCAATTCTATCGGTTTCTTTTATTTCACCCTCTTTTCCTATGGAATACCCTGGATGATTATTCTTATTCTAATGATTTCAGTACCTTCCTTTTTGTTCACCATGCACAAAAGGAGGAATAATTAATGAAAGCTTTCATGTTCAAAGCAAAACGCATATTTGTCAAAGAGTGGCCCTTTTTCCTTATTTGGTTTTTCCTTAGCCTGTTTTCTTTTATGCTTATCGCTTTCTTTTTCTGTAACCAGAATATATCTGCCGGTAAAATTTTCACTAATCATGATGAATATATTATCAGCGTATTAGGAATCACAGGAATTGGCAGACAGTCGTACGTTCTTCCTCTTCTTCTGTTAGCACTCATAATTTTTGTATTTTCCTTATTGTGGGGCTATTTTTCTTATCTTTTCAATTCCGGAGAAATTATCTTAGAAAGACTAAAAGAACTATCTAAAATGAAGTCTCAGTATTCCGTTTTTATTATTCGCTTCTTCTTCTCTCTCATTTTTGAACTTCTTGCTTTATTATTCTATGTTCTCATTTATAGCATCCTAAATGCAGCATTAAATCTCTCGTTTACTTTGTTCTCATTTGATTCTCATGTCTTTATTTTCTTTATTGTCGATTCGGTTTCTTTTATTCTCACTGACTTTCCGTTTTCAAGCCTGCCATATTCCGAGAAGAACATAATAAAAGAGAAGGATAAACCAAAGTGTTGCTGTCTGGCTTATAAGTAGTATAATCTTCCCGTTACATTGTGACTGTTCAAGAGTC
>DHDT01000062.1:0-6588 GCA_002399505.1 Caryophanales bacterium UBA4869
TTATACGTTGGGAAACTATTAATATATTATATATATTATTTATTAAATTTGGGGGAAATATGATAAAAATAGCGGTTGTTGAGGACGATTTATCCACCCAGAAGTCATTTTGCGGTTATCTGCAGAAGTTCTTTGCCGAAAAGAAGGAAGAATACCAAGCCGAATTCTATCCTGATGCCATCAAACTATTGGATAAATCTACGGCTGACTTCAACTTGGTTTTTATGGATATCGACCTACCCTATATGAACGGAATGGAAGCGGCGGAGAAGATAAGAAGCAAAGATAAATCAGTCATGATTATCTTTGTCACTTCTCTTGCCCAATTCGCAATTCAGGGATATAAAGTACAGGCTTTTGACTATATAGTAAAGCCCTTTAATTACTACAATCTCTCCATGTCACTCAATCGTGCTCTGCCCTCTCTTGAAAGCAAAGGAAAGAGCATCGCCATTAGAAACAGCGAGAGAAAAACTGAAATAGTTTATCTTTCTGACTTGATGTATATCGAAGTCGTCAACCACTATCTTTATTTTCATATCAAAGACAGGACCATCAGATCCTACGACACCTTAGAGAAGTTCAAATCTGAACTTGAGAACAACAGTTTCATTCTCTGCAGTCGCAGTTTTTTAGTCAATCTTCACTATGTCAAAGAAATCGACCACAACGATGTCTTAGTCGGAAAAGAAAATCTTCCTCTTTCAAGAACCAAGAAACAGGCCTTCTCTCAGGCTCTGAATCTATATCTCAGTCAAGGGGACTCCAGAAAATGATCACAAACCTATTTGCCTATAAGCTCCTCTTCACAGTTGAGATGCTCTCCGCTCTTTATCTTTTCACCTGGAATCAAAAGAAAAGAAATCTGCCTGTTTTACGATACGCCATATCAATAATAGTCTGTTTTACAATATCTGTCTTCTTTCCAATCATAAAAGATGTTTCTTACTCTTGGTGGTATGTTTCCTTTATGTTCTTCAGTCTGGCTACCATCTGCTCTTCATCGCTTTTCTTCATTTTTGATATGTCGATAAAGAAAGTTCTCTTCTTTGCAATCGTCGCCTATACGGCTCAGCACTTGGCCTATCAGGTCTACACGATTCTGGCCTTAGTATTAAAACTGTCCAATTCACTCCAGTCGGCCTATAACAGTGATGACTTCAATTCTTCAGAGACAGCTATGACTATCTTGAAATTGGTTCTGACTTTAATTACCTTTACTTTAATTTACGTGACTATCTATATGGCCTTTATATCCAAAGTCATTCATAGCGACTTGTCATTTAAGAACTTCCACATTCTCTTGATTACAGGTATTGTTTTAATCTTTGATATCTTAGTAAATGCCTTAGTCATCTTCTTCTCAAGTGAACTGTCCCAGATTGTCGAAATCATGATCTGCTGTTACAGTATCTCTAACTGCTTCATGGTTCTCTTTGTCCTCTAT
This sequence comes from Caryophanales bacterium UBA4869, assembly GCA_002399505.1. GTDB lineage: Bacteria > Bacillota_I > Bacilli_A > RFN20 > CAG-288 > Enterosoma. Next base: position 1,448 of record DHDT01000062.1, read on the forward strand.
TATGTTCTGAGCAATAAGAAGCTTAGAAACGAATTGGGTGTCAGTTCTCTTCTTCTCAAAGAATCAGAGGACAAATATACTCTGATGAAGAACAATGCCGATCTCATCAATATCAAATGTCATGATATGAAACACCAGATTATGGCAATCGGCGAAAACATCAACATCAACAAAGATGCCCTGAAGGATATGACTAACGCCATCCAGATCTACGATTCCAATATGAAGACTGGAAACGAAGCCTTGGATTTGATCCTCGCGGAAAAGAAATTGTCTTGCAACCAGAAGAAAATAAACCTGAAAGTATACGCCGACTGCTTTAAGATGATATTCATGTCGGACAGCGATATCTACAGTCTCTTTGGGAATTCCCTCGACAATGCCATTGAAGCTGTCTCGAAGATATCCGACCAGGAGAAAAAGAACATCAACGTCATCATCAAAAACGTCAACAGCTTTGTCTCTATCGTTGTCGAGAACTACTATGAGGGCGAGCTTAATTTCGATCATAACGGCCATCCTAAGACAACTAAGGAAAACAACGGCTATCATGGATTCGGTTTCAAATCCATGGAACTCATCATTCAGAAATATCAGGGCACTTACACCATAAAAACCAATAACGGCCTCTTTTCCCTTTCCATTCTCTTCCCTACCAATCAGCAGGATAACAACTGATGCCTACCAAAGGTATCTTTTTTAAGAGCACTTTGAAAATCCCGGTTTGACGGATTAAAAAGCGTCTTGCAAAACTCCTAAGCAGCCATGATGAATCATGAGAACTCAGGTCTACTTGTCAGCTGACAAAACTAGCTTTGATTATTTATATTATTATTGTTTTCATCCAATAAATAATGCAGAATTGTTTCTAAGTCCGTTTTACTATAAAAGAGTTTGCTGTCGAAATCTACTTGGAAACCACACATAAGATCCAGCTGTCTTCTGACTAAAATGATTTTACTTTGTAAAGGAACACCCTTTTCAGATAAAAATAAGCCAAACTTCTGATCATTCTTCAGTATTTCATTCACAACAGTGACTTGTTGTCGAGTCAAAATAAAAGTTTGGCCATGTATAATATCAAAAAGGGACGCTGGTGTTTTTCTAATATTACGTATTTTGATTTCGAATAACACTGATGTCAAATCAGCTGTTATATTTTTATACTCATTAAAAAGATAACTGCTTTGACATGTTTCAAAAACTTTTTTCAAAGCTCCATTTATACGATGTTTTTTGGTTTTTTTAGGTGGCTGCGGATTCTTCGGCTTTTTGTTTTTATGTCTTCCGACTTTGTGGAAGCAAAAACCGTTAATTTCATGTGGGTTATGGGGGTCAGAACATCTCGAACTCCCATCCATCCTTGCCCAATGCGGCATAAGTCAGCCTCCTTTTCAAAAAACAAATCAGACGTAAGAAAGATTCCAAAGGTTAAAAATACATTGTCTTTATCATACTCGCTTTCTAGAATTTACAATAATATTCATATATTCGCGTAAATATTTAATGGGACAAGGAAGAAAAGTGAACTCATTACATTTAACGAACACCACACTCATTGTCTTTATATCATCTACTAAACCCGGCATCATCTCCTAATGAGGGCTTTATCATGATTATGAATCTGTTTATCGTCTTTTCTGCAACAACACTGATCTAAAGATGTTATACTTTCAATACTAAAACAAATGATAGTATATCAACAGCAAGTAGGAGCATTCATCAATGAATGCAACAAAGAAATCATCGCCAGTCAGGTTCTCTCCAGCGTAAGAGAAAATCATTTAGGTTCAGGTGCCTCATCTGAATTTAATTCCTGGTCTAATTCTCTGCCGGCTGTTGCAAAAGCACTCGATGATGCCTCAATAAATCAAAACCTCGATGTGGCAATCGAATACAATCTTATCGGAACAAAACAAAGAGTAGATTTTTTAATCTATGGATTAGATGAGAGCGATGTTCAAAACCTAGTCGTCATCGAACTAAAACAATGGAGCAATGTCTTAAGGTCAAAACTGAAAGAACATGTCTTTGTCAACGTCGGAGGAGTCACTTTCGATGATCATTGGCATCCTTCCTATCAGGCCTTGAATTATGCCAACATCATGAAAGATTTCAACACTTACGTCTATGATAACAACGTGCATCTTGAAGCCTGTTCTTATCTTCATAACATGGATAATGCCTATTCCTCTTTGATGAAAAACACAACTGAATTTCCTCTTATCAGAGAAGCACCGGCCTTTTTAAAAGATGATTCTGATAAACTGAGAGACTTCATAAAAAGATACGTCAGGAAACCCTATAAAAGTCTTCTTTATCAAATCGATATGGCCCAGATCAAGCCGAGTCTCCAGTTTGCAAAAATGATCAGAGACGCCATCGATGGCAAACCTTTCTTTTCCTATGATCAGGAACAGGCCTATTCTGTCAATAGAATAGTATCTGAAGTGCGTCAGTCTAAATTGTCGGGAGAAAGAAAGACAATCATCGTAAGAGGCGGACCTGGCACTGGTAAATCCATCGTCGCCATCAACGTATTAGGGCAATTGACAGGCTCCACCATAAAAGAAGAAAGACTAAATGCCTGCTATATGTCTTCAAACTATACGCCCAGAACCTATTACGGAGAAGTTCTGGTCGATGGCGACTTCAAGAAAGCAGCCATCAAAGAGCTTTTCAAGACTCCTGCCGCTTTTGCGAAATCACGAGACCGTGACTATGACTGCATCATCGTCGATGAAGCCCATCGTATGTTCAAGCGGAAATTTGGTTTTGGAATCAAAAGAGAAGTTGATGCGATTGACAAAGTCTTCAACGCTTCACTAGTCAACGTCTTCTTTATCGATGAAAATCAGACAGTGACGGCAACCGATTCCCTTACCATAGAGAAAATACGCCAATACGCCACCCGATACGGTTCACAGGTAATAGAAAGTCCGAAGATGATTCTCACATCGCAGTTTAGATGTGCAGGCGGAGAACAATATGTCGATTTCATCGAACATGTTTTAGGATACAACCATAATCCTGTCAATCTCCATGATATGCATTATGATTTCAAGATCTATGATTCTATCAAATAGATGGTCAATGACATCAAGAAGAAAAACACTCCTAATAATGACCGCTCCCGTCTATTGTCAGGCTATACCAAAGACCATAATTGGGTTAGCAAAGACAATGATGACAAATATGATTTTGATTATGAGGATGAAGGCGTAAAGCTCCAATGGAACAAGACAGTAGTGGGCAAAGCGGCTATCATGGAAGAGAGTCAGAGAGACCGAGTCTTCTATGTCAATATGGCTCAGGGAGTAGACCTAGACTATGCCGGTGTCATACTATGTAAAGATATTCGTTACGAAAACGGAAAAGTAGTATTCCATCCTGAAGAAGACGCCGATACTGATGAATTCAGCGGAATCAAAAGAATACCTAAAGAAAAAGGTGATGAACTGATAAGAAACACTTATCGTGTTTTATTGACCAGAGGAATCAAAGGCACTTATATCTACTGCGAAGACAAGGCATTAAGAGAATACATCAGAAACTTAAGCAGAAACTGAAGCCTTTTTTCTGAAAACAGCATAACTAAACAGAATCAAAACAAATTTCATGTACTTGAGTTTTTTAAAAGAATGTAATCGGTTTCATTTTTAAAGCAGACAGTAATAATTCAACTTCAGTAATGCCTAGAAATCCCCTATATATCAATAATAGGGCACAAAAACTCTAACTGAAAAAGAAGATACTCTGAAAATACGAAACCTTTTTTGAATCATTGTTGTACTTGCTTTAATTATTCACTTAGCCTATAACCTTTTTAATCTCAAAGGAGGACAGACCATTATGAAAAACATCAAAACCAACAATACCGTCATCTCCTCTTTTGACTATTACTGCTATTACTTTTTTAGAAAGGACCTTCTTTCTTAGGTTTTAGTAAGTATTGCTATACCAAGGCTGAAGGTCAGTTTAAAAGCCAACGGTTATAGCAAGTAAATAGCGGAATAGTCTTTATCCCTGAATGTGTTATAGCCCGAGGCTTGTGTCTCGGGCTATTTTTACAATCAAGGAGGTAAAAATTATGAAAAAGACATTGAGAATATTATTGTTAGGTCTGTTTGCGGCATCTAGTATGTCTTTGACATCCTGCAAGGACGATCTGATCGATATCGGAATACTCCAGGTCATGACTCATGATGCCTTAAACGGAGCAAGAGATGGATTCATCGAACAATTGAAAGAGGAAGGATTTGTCGAAGGGGAGAACATCCGAATTTCAAAGAATGCCGCTGAGGGTGATACAGCTACCGAAAACAGTATGGCTACAAAACTTGCCACTTCATCTGATTTGGTCTTTGGAATCTCAACCTCATCGGCTCTGGCATTGAAAAGCGCTGTCAGTGACGCGGAAAAAGAAACTCCTGTTCTTTATTCGGCTGTCACTGACCCCATCGGAGCCGGTTTGATAAAATCAGTCACCGATCACGGAAACATTGTCGGAACCAGCGATGCCGGCCCTACCAGTAAAAACATCGCCTTGTTCAAAGAATTTGCCGGTATCACAAAAATAGGAATCCTCTATAACCAGGCGGAACCAAATTCCCAAGTTCAGAAGAAAGAATGCCAGAAAGCCTGTGATGATTTGGGTCTGACCTTGGTCGATGGCGGTGTGACGGCCAGCAATGAAATATTCTCCTCTCTTTCCGGAATGATCGGAGAAGGAATCAAGGGACTGTTTGTTCCAACCGATAACTTAATCGCTTCCAGTATGCAGGCTTTGAAGGAAACTTTGATCGAAAACAAAATCGTCACTGTCTGTGCTGATAAAGCCAGCACCGACAAAGGAGGGACTCTTGGGTATTCTGTCGATTACACCCTATTAGGAAAAACCACTGGCAAAATGGCCGCGAGAATTCTTAAAGGCGAGAAGATATCTTCTATAACCTGTTCTCTCTCAGACAGTTTCCCACTAGAAATCAATGAAGAATTCTTCAAAAAGACTGGTCTTTCCCTGCCTGATTCTTTAGCAAAGGACAGACAGATATGAACTGGAGTGCGGTTTTGCAGTTCATCTTCACCGATGCCCCGACCCAGGGACTTATCTTTGCCATCGTAGCCTTAGGAGTATTCCT
>DHDT01000062.1:6648-16982 GCA_002399505.1 Caryophanales bacterium UBA4869
CGATGCCCCGACCCAGGAACTTATCTTTGCCATCGTAGCCTTAGGAGTATTCCTGAGTTTCAAGATACTCAATGTCGCCGATATGTCTGTCGATTCCCTATTCCCTTTTGCGGGAATCGTTTCCCTTTCCCTGATAAATGCCGGAGTTCCGGCATTTATCTCTCTTCTTATCGCTGTAGCCTTAGGTATGATAGTCGGCTATATCAATGCCGCTTTGCATGTCTACTTAAAGATAAATCCTCTTTTGGCTTCTATCATTGTCATGATTGCCTTATATACGCCCAATGTCATCATCTCCAAAGGAAATGTGACTCTGCTTGAAGGCAAAAACTCCATCTTCATGGAAGTGAATAGTCTCTTCAATAATATGATTGCCTCCAAATTAGTTCTTTTAGTTCTTTTCGTTCTGGTGTTCTTTGTTGCCGTCTATTGGTTTTTCGGTACAGAACTAGGTCTTTCAATAAGAGCATCCGGCAAGAATGATTCAATGGCCAAAGCTAACGGAATCAATACCAAGAAAACTTATATTTTAGGTATGATCCTGTCAGATGGTCTTGTAAGCTTAGCCGGTGCCTTATACGGCCAGATGAGCAAGCACTTCTCAGCCGACGGAGGAAGAGGGACTATTGTCATAGGTCTGGCTATCATCTTCTTAGGTGAAGTGATCTTCTCTTCTAAATCCTTCAAGTTATCATTGCTGTCTTTGGCAATAGGCGGATTGATATACTGGCTCATCATCGATATCATCATTGAGATTCCCTCCTTCAATACAAATTATCTCAACCTCACAAAGGCAGTCTTCATGACTCTTGTCATTTCAATCTATGAATTAAAGAAGAAATTGGCAACTCATAACAATGAAGAGAATCCGACATTCATGGAAAGACTGAAGAGGAAAATAAGAGCATGATAGAACTGAAAAACATAGACAAAGACTTCATCACCGGAGACAAGGAAATCAACCACGTTTTGAAGAACCTGTCTCTGACAATCAACGACGGTGATTTCATCACCCTGATCGGTTCAAACGGATCAGGAAAATCAACTCTTTTAAATACGATTGCCGGTTTTTTAAAACCGACTAGGGGAGAAGTCATTTTTGACGACATTGACGTCACCAAGCTCAAAGACTATCAAAGAGCTGGACTGATTGGAAGAGTGTTCCAAGATCCAAATTTTGGAACTATCGGAGATATCTCCATCGAAGAGAATCTGGCTATCGCCTTAAGAAGAGGAGAGAAGAGAACTTTGAGATGGGCTTTGAAGAAAGAAAACTTGAAAAGATACCAGGAACACCTCTCTTCTCTCAATCTGGGACTGGAAGGAAGAATGAAGGAAAAGATGTCATCTCTTTCCGGCGGTCAGAGACAGGCAGTCACTCTCTTGATGGCCACTTTGAAAAAGCCTAAGCTTCTTCTTTTAGATGAACACACCGCCGCCTTAGACCCTAAAACCAGTATTAAAATACTTCAGCTGACAGATACACTGATAAAGGAAAACAGTCTTACGGCTTTGATGATCACTCATAATCTCAAAGACGCACTGAAGTATGGGAACCGACTCATAATGCTCCAGGAAGGAAGAATAATCGCTGATTTTTCCAAGGAAGAAAAGGAACATCTCTCGGTCGAAGACCTCTATAAGAAGTTCGATGAAGACTTGAATATTGAATCAGCCAAACAATAAAAATCAAATAAAAAGCAAGCCAATCTTAAGGCTTGCTTTTTATATAAGCAACTCTTATAAAATATATTCAGTTGCCTACTTCATCAGCTTTCTGAGAATCTTTTCTTTCTTCTTTGAATAAGGATGATAGCGAATGTTCAAATCTAACCAGTTATGTCTTTCGGCTATGCTCTTTATATGACTGAATGTCTTGAAGCTCAGTTCGCCATGATAAGAGCCCATGCCGCTATATCCGACACCGCCAAAGCCCATATTCGAAGTAGCCAGATGAACGATGGTATCGTTGATGCAGCCTCCTCCATAGGAAACATGGGAAATAATGTAGTCTTCAAATTTTCTGTCATCGGTAAACAGATAAAGAGCCAAAGGCTTTTCATAGGAATGGATAATTTTCAAAAGATCTTCATTGTTCTTATAAGTCAATATCGGCATGATAGGACCAAAAATCTCTTCTTTCATCACCGCGTCATCTAAAGTCACGTCTTTTAAGACTGTAGGTTCAATCTGTCTTCTTTCCTTATTGAACTTCCCTCCATAAACTACTTTGTTCTTGTCGATGAGCCCTAATATTCTCTCGAAGTGTTTATCGTTGACAATACAGGGATAATCAGGATCATTTAAAGCATCGCCTTTATACATATTGTCGATCCAATATCTGACATTCTTAATCAGTTCTTCTTCTATGTCTTCATTGACTATGACATAGTCAGGAGCCACGCAGGTCTGACCGGCATTGAGGAATTTTCCAAACACCAGTCTTTTGGCTGCCAGTTGGATATCAGTGTTCTTATCGATAATACAGGGACTTTTACCGCCTAGTTCCAAAGAGACAGGAGTCAGATAACGGCTGGCTTTTTCCATGACGAGTTTGCCGACATTGACACTGCCGGTGAAGAAGATATAGTCAAATCTCTGTTCCAGAAGCAAGGAGTTAGCCTCTCTTCCGCCTTCGACGCTGACAATATAGGAAGGATCGAATATCCTGCTGATCAGTTTTCCGATTACATCCGAAGTGTTCTTGGAATAGGCAGAAGGTTTTAAGACGACAGTATTACCGGAAGCGATAGCGCCAATCAGTGGCTCCATGGTCAGCATAAAAGGATAGTTCCAAGGTGACATGATAAGAGTAACGCCGTAAGGTTCGGCAAAAGTGAAGCTCTTGCAGGGAAACTGAGTTATGGGAGTATGGACTCTCTGTTTTTTCATCCATTTTTTCAGGTGTTTTTTGACAAAGGTAAGTTCTGAGAGAGTCAGTCCGACTTCAGCCATATAAGACTCAAAGGGAGCTTTGTGCAAATCAGCATAAAGAGCGTCAAAGATTTCTTTCTCCATCTCTTTGATGCCTTTTTCAAGTCGGCATAACTGCTCATAGCGAAACTTATAGGAAAGAGTCTCGCCCTTATTGAAGTAATCTCTCTGTCTTTCGACTAATTCACTGATTTCCATTTGGTTATTCTCCCAGCATTTCCCTTATTATATCCTACATTTGAACAATAAAACACATCTTCGCATATCTCTGTCATTTATAAGGAATAGTGAGTATTCTGAGTTGTTTTGATTGTATGCATCACTTTTCTGGTCTATCATTTAGGCAGGTGATAGAAAAGGAGTTCTTTGAATATGAAAACAAAAACAGGATTACTAATACTTACTCTAGTTTCATTAGGTATTTCAAGTTGCAGCAAACCAATAAGTTCGTCCGATAATTCCGAAAGTCACACTTCTTCTGATGCTTCTTCATCTTCAAATCAGGAACCAGTAGCGGTCTATTTCAAAGTTGATTTTGTCAACTATGACAACACCCTGATTAAGACTATTCAGGTAAAGAAAGGCGAAAAAGCAGTTTTCAACTCTGACACGCCTAAAAGAGAAAAAGAAGAAAATGATACTTCCGGTTATAATTATGTCTTCACAGGCTGGGATAAATCACTAGATATCAACATCACTGAAAACACGACCTTCAAGGCTCAGTATGAAGAAATGATGACAGTCGGAACAAAAGGTCTCATCTACAATTATGTAAATGATGGTGATGTTGAACCCGGATTCTATGTCACCGAATATAACGGAACTGATACTGATGTTGTCATTCAGACTAAATATCAGGGTTATGACGTCATAGGCATCAGCAACAATGCTTTTGAAGGCAATGAGAAAATTGAGAAAGTGCTGATTCCCGACAGCGTTAAGATGATCAGTGAATTGGCCTTCGCCGGCTGTTCTCACTTGAAAACAGTTGTCTTTTCCAAGAATATAAAAGAAATCGGACAAAGTGCCTTCGTAAAATGCAGCAGTCTCAACAATGTGGCTTTGCCAGATGAAACCGTCTCGATCAGCGAGTTGTGCTTTCTTGACTGCGTGAGCCTAACAACCCTCACTTTCGGAGACAATCTTCAGAATATCAGCGATAAGGCCTTAAAGAACACACCTTTCGAAACTGAAAAAAAGGCCTTGCTCACTTCTGATAAAAAGTCCGTCTACATCACTTCAAGATCAGGAAACAATAAGATCCTTTATCTCACTGACGGAACCTCAATAACCAGTTTTGAAATTGACAATGACACCGATGCTATCGCCTCCAACGCTTTTGACAAGGTGACACTCTCTTCTCTTACTGTCCCATCCAGTGTCAGATATCTCTCAGATTACACCTTCCAGGGTTCTTTGATTGCCAGCGTTAACTTATCTGATTCGAAAATAGAGAAACTGTCTTCATACTGCTTTTATTTTTGTGGGAACCTGACTGATGTTTCTCTTCCTGAAGGCCTTAAGGAAGTAGGAGAAAATGCTTTCGATCACGCGACATCCTTATCTGCTATCACCTTGCCTAATAGCGTTGAGAGAATCGAGCAGAACGCTTTTAACAGCTGTACCAAATTGACAACTCTCAATGTCGGAAACAATATCAGTTTCATAGGTGAGCGCGTATTTTCAAATACCAATCTTCTTGCTTTGGAGAAGAATACCGCTGGCATCAAGTATTTAGTCTCCTCTGATAAGAGCGTCAAATACTTAGTAGGGGTTTCTCCAACAAACAGTATTCCTGCTACATATTCTCTTGATCCTAAGACTGTCCTTATCTACGGAGGCGGTTTGTCTAATCAAATAAATTTAACTACTCTCACTCTTCCTGAAGGACTCAAATATATCTGCGGTTCCTTAGTGCAATATAACGATCCTTTATCTTCCTTGAATCTTCCTGCCAGTTTAAAGACTATCAGTGACGAGGTATTTCAAAATGCAACATCAGTCAAGACTGTAACAGTCGCTGAAGGAAACACTGAATTCTCAGCCGCTGACAACATCCTATATAATAAGGATAAGACAAAGCTTCTCTGGTGTCCCGCCTCTGCTACAAATGACATAGTCGTACCAGCTACTGTCAAGACCGTCGGTCAACGTTCATTCTATCATAGAACCCTCAACAGTCTAACCTTGGGAAAGAATGTCAGGTTAATTGAAGACGGAGTCTTCACAGATTGTAAGATCAATAAATCAATAACTCTGAATGACGGCTTGGAATTAATCGGAAACAGCGCCTTCGATTACACCAGAGTGTCGACGATTGTCATACCAGACACTGTGACTGCCATGGGTGAAGGTTCTATACAGGCCAATGCTGAGTCCGTTACTATTTCCTCAAAAATGACAGTTTTACCAAATGATTTCTATGGAATATCAGACCGCAGAATTGTCATTCCCTCCAATATCGAAGCCATTTCTTCAAGGGCTTTTAGTCAATGTTATGACATCCCTGAATTGTTTATTCCAAATTCAGTTACTACTTATGGTAAAAATGCCTTCAGCACCGAAATCAGCAAATACATAGTAGACCAGACTAACAAATATTTATCCAGCTACGAAGATGAACTCTATAACGCTGATAAAACGGTCCTGCTCTCTTCTGTTCCCTGCACCTCCTCCTACACTGTCAAAGAGGGAGTCAAGGAATTAGGAGATTACGCTTTTGCTGGATCAAAACTCACTTCGATAACACTAGCCTCCACTACAACAAAACTCGATTCATTTGTCTTTTCCGAATGTGAAAAATTAGAGACCTTTGTTTCAAATAAGGAAGTAACTGAAATCGGAACGAGATGTTTCTCCTCTAACACCTCCCTGACTGGCACTCTCGATTTTAGAGACAGCCTGAAATGGATTTCAAGACAGGCCTTCAATGATCTGAATGAAAATCCCTTAACTTATATCATCTCTGACACAGTGACTTATATGAATGAGGATGCCTTTAACAGCGTCACCGGAAACATCTATTTTGAAAATACCGCCGCCCAGAAATCTTGGAATGCAAACCCGATAAATGAACTGACCGGCAAGAGCTATTATTACAGCGACACTTCAAAGACAGACTCCTGGCATTACGATAAAGACAGCAATCCGGTTTTGTGGTAACACCTAGAAACAAAGTATTCGAATAGCAGTTCTCAATTATAAACTAAAGCTATTGTAAGCTCTTACAATAGCTTTTCTCATTCGTTTCTTTTTTCTGATAAACCATAGTGTTTATCGGCGTTTTTAACGAAAATAATCGCGCTTGATTTTCGTTCCGGAAATATGAAAATTGCTTTTTTCAGCCAATTATCATTGTTTTGCTAAAAATTTCAGTTGTTTTTGACAAATAAAGACAAATTTCAGCTTTTTGTGAAATCGCTTTCTTAGGGGTTATGAAAGAAATTTTCAAAATACCCTTTGACTATTCATATTAATGAGACTATACCAATTGCCATAGGCCGCCAACCATTGGCGTTGAAAGACAGATTTCTTGATCAAGCTCGTAAGCAGTTGATTGAAAAAGCAGCGTCCGCCACCAAGTTTTTACTTTGGCCTTAAAAAGGAGATTCCCGTGAATTCCAAGTTTCTATCCTATATTTTAAAAAGACTGATTATGGCTGTTGTGACAGTGTTTGCTGTCATTACCATAACCTTCTTTGCCATGCAGCTTATTCCTGGGGGTCCCTTCTTAGCCGAAAAAAGCATCTCCGCCGAAACACTGGCTCTTCTTGAAGCCCAGTACGGTCTTGATAAGCCTGTTTTCATCCAATACCTCAATTATCTGAAAGGTGCCTTAATCTGGGATTTCGGTCCGTCTATCAAGAAGACCGGAAGATTTGTTACCGATATCATCTTCTCTGATTTCAAGGTGTCGGGAATCATCGGCCTTATCGCTTTGCTTATCGCCACTTTCACCGGCATCATCTTAGGATCTTTAGCCGCCACTCATCAAAACAAAGTCGGTGACCGTGTCATCATGGTCTTGTCAACTGCCAGTATCGCCCTTCCTTCCTTCATCATAGCAACTGTCCTTCTTCTTCTCTTCTGTGTCACTCTCAAATGGTTCCCGGCCAATGGAACCAGCATCGCCGGCTATATTCTTCCGACTATCACTCTCTCCCTCTATCCGATGGCCTATATAACAAGACTCACCAGGTCTTCGACTCTCGATGTCCTCAATCAGGATTACATCAAGATGGCAAAGGCCAAGGGATTATCGAACAGAAAAGTCTTATTCAAACACGCTCTCAGAAATTCACTTACACCTGTCATCACCTATTTCGGACCTGAATTTGCCTACATCATCACTGGTTCTTTAGTCGTTGAGCAGATCTTCGCCATCCCCGGTCTTGGAAGAGACTTTGTCTCCTCCATCTCTAATCGTGATTATCCGATGATCATGGGAACGACCATCTTCTTAACCGATATCATGGTCATCATGCTTTTGGTCTCCGATATCCTCTATAAGGTTGCTGACCCCAAGGTCGACTTCGACTAAAGAAAGGAGAATTCTTGAAATGACAACTAAAAACAGCGGTATGCCGATCGGTTTCGGACTCGGCAAAAAGAATCCTCTCAGCTTCCAGGTCGACTTGACTCTCCTTCAGAGAGCAACTGAAGACGAACAGGCTGCGGCCGATATCAAAGGCAAGCCTTCCTCCTTCTTCAAAGACGGTCTAGTCAGACTATTTCATAATCCAGTCGCCCTCGTCTCCTTCATCGCCATCATCTTAGTCCTTATTGCCGTCATCGTGATTCCTGAAGTCTGGCCTTATTCCTACGATCTGCAGTTAGGAACTTATTACTCCGACGGTTCCTATAACAATCTCAGTCCGATGGAATACGGAACAGCGGAACTTGCAAGAATCGCCAATGGCGAGACTATCTTCCCTCATCTCTTCGGAACCGACTCTTTGGGAAGAGACTACTTCATCCGAGTCATCTACGGCGCCCGTATCTCCCTGATTGTCGGTCTCTTTGCTTCCATCATCGTTTTGATTATCGGATCCATCTACGGATCAATATCAGGATACTTTGGCGGAAAAGTCGACTTAGTCATGATGAGAATCGTCGATATCATCTACTCTCTTCCTGATCTTCTCATCATCATTCTCCTCGCTTCTATTTTGAAAACGACTCTCAATATCGATAACAGTGCCTTCTTATCGGCTTTAGGTACAGGCATGATATCCATCTTCATCGTCTTTGCTCTTCTTTACTGGGTAGGTATGGCAAGACTGGTCAGAGGTCAGATTCTGACTATCAAGAAAGAAGACTTTGTCTTAGCCAGCAAGGCTTCCGGAGCTTCCGGATTCTGGATCATCTTCAAGCATCTTCTTCCTAACTCGATCTCAGTCATCATCATCTCCGTCACTCTGCAGATTCCTTCCGCCATCTTCACTGAATCCTTCCTCTCCTTCATCGGCTTAGGAGTCTCAGCTCCGATGCCATCCTTAGGGTCTCTTGCAAGTGACGCCCTCAACAGTATTTCCTCCTATCCGTATCTTCTCATCATCCCTGCCTGTATCATCTCCATCATCATCTTGGCCTTCAACCTCTTTGGAGACGGTCTGCGTGATTCTTTCGATCCCAAGCTTCAGAAATAGAGGTGAATGACAATGACAGCTAAAAATTACAAGCACCTTCTAGAAGTGAAGGACCTCCATGTTTCTTTCAAGATCATGGCCGGCAAAGTCGAAGCCATCAACGGGGTCTCCTTCACTCTGGACAAAGGAAAAATATTGGGAATAGTCGGCGAATCCGGTTCCGGTAAGTCAGTAACCTCCTACTCCATCATGCAGATTGTCGACAAAAACGGACATATCGACTCCGGTTCTATCGTCTTTGAAGGCGAAGAGATGCTGGGGATGTCAAAAGAAAAACTCAGAAACATCCGCGGCAACCGTATCGCCATGATCTTCCAAGACCCGATGACGGCTCTCGATCCTGTCTATACCATCGGCAACCAGTTAGAGGAAGCTGTCCGAACTCATGAAAACGTCTCCAAAAAAGAAGCCTATAAACGTTCGATTGAGATGCTCAACTTAGTCGGAATCAACGAGCCTGAGAAGAGAATGAAGCAATACCCATTTGAATTCTCCGGCGGTATGCTCCAGCGTATCGTCATCGGCATGGCTCTAGTCTGCAAACCGGACCTTCTAATCGCCGATGAACCGACTACAGCCTTGGATGTCACCATCCAGGCTCAGATCATCGAACTATTGAAAGACATTCAGGAGAAGATGGGCATGGCCATCATCTTGATCACCCATGACTTAGGAGTCGTGGCCGCTATCTGTGACGAAGTCGATGTCATGTATGCGGGAAGAATTGTCGAAAGAGGAACTGCTGACGAAATTTTCTATAGACCCGCTCACGAATATACCAAAGGCCTGATAAACTCTGTTCCCACTCTTGCTGACGACCACGAATTAGAGCCTATCAAGGGCAATCCGGTCAACCTGACCAGACTTCCTAAAGGCTGTGCCTTTGCTCCTCGCTGCTCTAAGTGCATGAAAATCTGCTTAGAGAAGTTCCCCGATCAGATTGAGCTTTCTCCCAATCACTACACTTCCTGCTTCGAAACTGTCCGTCTTCTCAACAGTGAGGGAATAATCGACATCACCGCCAAACCGACAGTCGAAGAAGAAAAGAAAGAAGTGACTGAAGAAAACCGAGTCGTCGATGAACCAGCAAAAGAAAAAACCATCCGAGAAATCAAAAAACTGGTCAAAGATGACTAGGAAGTGAAAGGAGATATCTACAATGAAAAAGAAAAACAAAGAAATAGTCGACGAGAAAGAGGAAAAAATCCCCGATGACGTCATCCTCAGAGTCTCTCACTTGAAGATGTATTTCCCTATCAGCACCGGTTTTCTCAGAAACAAAGACCTGAAAGCTGTCGATGATATCTCTTTCGATATCAAACGAGGCGAAACCTTAGGACTAGTCGGAGAATCCGGATGCGGTAAGACGACAGCGGGAAGAGCTATCCTTCATCTCTACAAGCCGACTTCCGGTCGAATCTGGCTCAACGGAAAAGAAATAAAAACGAAACAGGATCTCAAAGAATTCAGAACCAAAACCAACATCGTCTTCCAAGATCCCTACTCCTCGTTAGATCCTAGAAAGACTGTCGAAGACATCATCGCTGAGCCTCTCGATATCCATAAAGCCTACAAAAACAAAGAAGAAAGACATCAGAAGGTCATGGAACTCATGACCACTGTCGGACTGACAGAAGAACAGGCCAATCGTTATCCTCATGAATTCTCCGGCGGTCAGAGACAGCGTATCGGGATTGCCAGAGCTCTGGCCATGCGTCCTGAGTTTGTCGTCTGCGACGAACCGGTCTCCGC
>DHDT01000062.1:17149-21410 GCA_002399505.1 Caryophanales bacterium UBA4869
CTTATCTCTTTGTCGCCCACAACCTTCTGGTCGTCAAACACATCTCCGACCGAATCGCCGTCATGTATTTGGGAAGAATGGTGGAATTGGCCACTGACAAAGAAATCTTCGCCAATCCTATTCATCCTTATACTATCTCCCTTCTTTCAGCAATTCCTGAACCAGATCCTGAAAAAGCCAGGAACAACAAGCGTATTGCCTTGAAAGGCGATATCCCTTCTCCTCTCAATGCTCCCTCCGGCTGTCCCTTCCGTACCAGATGTCCATACGCTATGGATATCTGTGCCAAAGAACAACCCCTCTTCAAAGAAATCAAACCCGGACACTTTGTCGCCTGCCATCTGACCGATGGCACAAACGGCAATGATGTCTCAGCCTCCAAGATGGATGCTGGGCAGATAAAGAATGAGGAGGTAACCGTATAACTCTCAAATGAAACTCATGGCTATAGATAAGTGATTTCGATAAGAGAAGTAAAAAGCAAGCCCGAAAAACCGGGTAAATGAAAGGATTGATATTATTTATGAAAAAAGCATTGATTAATCTTACGGGAATATTAAGCATGGCTGCTATCTTAGCGGGATGTGGAAACACCACCGTCACAAAGATTGCTCCTGAAGGAGACAAAAAGTCCTGGGGCGGAGCCTATGATGCCCTGATAACAAAGGCGACAGCTGAATCTGACCTGACTAAGAGATCGAATCTTTTACATGAAGCTGAGACGATGCTGATGAATTCAGGAGCTGTCTGTCCTATCTACTACTATACTGACCAGTTCCTTCTCAATTCTCACGTTGACGGTTTCTTCGATTCCGGCTTAGGCTATAAGTTCTTCTATGACTGCACCAGAGATGACGGCAAGACCACGATGGCTGCCTGTATCGCCTCTGAGCCTGACACGATTGATCCGGCCCTCAACAGCTCTGTCGATGGTGCCACTTATGTGTCTAATTCCTTCACCGGACTCTATCAGTTCAAGAACGTCAAGGGAATCACAACCGCTGTTCCGGCCTTGAGTGATGGCGAACCGGTCAAGACTGTCTTAGACGATGGCAAGGTCAAGTATGTCTTCACTTTGAAGGACAGCAAATGGTCCGATGGTACGGCATTGACTGCCGCTGACTTCGTCTATGCCTGGAACCGTGCCGCCTCTGGAACCTTAGCTGCCGATTACGCCTATATCTTCGATGTCATCGACGGCGGACTCGAA
The DNA here is from genome assembly GCA_002399505.1 of Caryophanales bacterium UBA4869. GTDB lineage: Bacteria > Bacillota_I > Bacilli_A > RFN20 > CAG-288 > Enterosoma. Next base: position 18,360 of record DHDT01000062.1, read on the forward strand.
TGCAACAATGATACAACCGGAACCAAGAAGCTCAATGTCACCGCTTCTGAAGACGGCAAGACACTGACTGTTGTCCTCACCGCTGAATGTCCTTATTTCAATCAGCTCATGGCCTTCCCGGCTTATGCTCCTGTCAAACAGTCAGCTGTCGAATCCAGCGCTGAAAGAGGAGGCTGGGCCACTAAGCCTGCCACCTATATCTCAAACGGACCTTTCAAGCTTGACTCCTGGACGAGCAACTCCGAAATCAAATATGTCAAGAATCCCAATTACTATGATGCCGACAATGTCAGTATGACTAATCTTAATTTCCTTCTCGACGATAACGATACCACCATCTATGCCAACTATCAAAACGGCGCCATCGATTTAGCTGATTCTTTCCCCATCGACTCTATCGCCACTATCAAGAGCACCTATGAACCTAGAGGCGAATACTTCAACGAAAACCTCTTAGGAACCTATTATGTCGCCTTCAACGTCAATTCCACTACCTTCGCAAAGGCTGACACGGAAGCAAAGAGAGCCAGTGTCAGAAGAGGATTATCTCTCTTGATCGATCGTAACTACCTTATCGAGAACGTCGCCAAAGGCGATCAGACTCCTGCCAATTCCTTTGTTGCCAAAGGAACCTATGAAGGAGACGGCGTCACCGAATTTGCCGCCAAGAACGGAACAAAGGGAGACGGCAAGGGCTATTACTCCGTCGATCCTGCCGATCAGGCCGCCAATGTCGCCGAAGGCATCGCGCTTATCAAAGCCGGCGGTTACAACTACGATGACACCAAGAAGAAATTCACTGACTTCCCCACCTTCACCTATATTCTCAACAAGTCCAGCGGCCATCAGGCCATCGCTGAATACCTCCAGGGTGCTTTCTCCAATTACGGAATCACGATGAAGCTTGATGTTCAGGAATGGGCTACCTTCCTGAAGACCAGAAAAGCCGGTGACTTCGATGTCGCCCGTGATGGCTGGAACGGTGATTTCAATGATGCCATGACCTTCCTTGATATGTGGACTACTTCTTCCGGAAACAATGACTGCCAGCTTGGCAAAGATGCCCATGCTGAAGTCAAAGTCTACGAAAACTCTCTCTAGACATTAATTTCCGTATCTCCTAAAGATACTTAGGGCTTAGCCTTGGTTGGGGCTAAGCCCTTTAATTTGACTATATATCCTATATATATGTATAGGAATACAATTTTATAAAATACGTGAAGTATAAAAGAACAGAGAATCAGATACTGTTCTTGTCATCTTGGACAAGAACAATATCTTCGTCTTTTTCTGCCAGTCTTTTTCTGAAAATCTTGGGAATGAGGATGAAATATACTATCGAAGTCACAAGACCGGATAAGACATCCGCAATCAGTTCCGCATAGAAACAGGAAGAAGGATCTTTAGTGAAATAAGCCAAAAGAAGCAAAGAAGGAACATAGATGACTAACTTTCTGTTTAAAGAAAGCCCGATTGAATACTTAGCCTGTCCCATACCAGTCAGCCCATCGACAAAGACATATTGGAAAGACAGAGGAATGATACCGAACATGTAGATTCTGATAAACCTCACTGAGGCATCGACTATGGCTTCAGACTGACTTCCTGCATTGGAAAACCCAACGAACATCTGACTGAAAGGACGGCTGAGCAAAAAGGACAAGGCAAAACAGAAGACGGTAAAGAAGAAGCCAAACATCATTATCTGTTTCTCCGCTTTCTTTATCAGAGGAACATTCTTAGCTCCGTAATTATATCCTAAGACTGGCTGAGTTCCTGACGATATGCCAAGAAGCGGGCCGGTCACCAAAGACTCAAAAGCCTGAACGATGGTCGCCACTTCAATATAGAAATCACCTTGATCTCCGCCTGTTTTTGCTAAGACGCTGTTTAGGAGAATCAAAATCAGAGAATCACTGGCCATGATGATGAAAGGAGAGAAACCCAATTTTAGTATCTTGATATCGGTCGATATCGAATAAGAACCGAAAGACAGCGGGACAGTCGCTTTTTGAAGCAGGAAATACAGAGCTAAGGAAAAGGACAGAAACTGGGAGATGACAGTGGCGATAGCCGCCCCTTTCACTCCTAAGCCTAAGGTAAAGATGAAAAGAGGATCCAAGATGACATTCAGGACACAGGCTGACAGAACTGAAAGCATGGCAAAAAGAGAATAGCCCTGAGCTGTCAGAAACTGAATCAGACCGGTTGAGACAATGGAAAAGAAGGTTCCGATGAGGAAGAAAGTCAGGTAAGTCTTCGCATAGGGAAAAGAGGCCTTAGAGGCTCCGAAAGCATAGAGCATCGAATCAATGGACAAATAAAAAGTCAGCATGATCAAAGCCGATACAATCAAAAGCATCAAAAAAGCATTGGAGAGGATTTCTTTGGCTTTCTTCGGGTTCTTTTCACCTAAGGCAATAGAGAAAAGAGGAGCGCCACCTAAACCGATCAGATATCCAAAAGAGGTTATCAGAGTCGTGATAGGTGCACAGACACCTAAGCCGATCAATGATATGGATCCGACTGAAGGGATGTTCCCCACATAGATTCTGTCGACGATGTTATATAAGACATTCACCAGCTGAGCCAACATGGCCGGCAGAGCTAGTTTCAGAATTGAATTCCAAGTCTTCTCATTACCTAAATCAACGCTTTTCATGTTTGCTGTTCTTAGACTGTATATTCTACCCTATATCTAGATATTAAGTACTCGGAAAATGACTTTTATGCATGAAAGCCCAACCAAAAAGGAAAACTGTAAAAAGAAGTCGTTTTTTTCTTTTCTTTTCTATAAGATAAAGAGAAAATAATCGTCTTATAGGAATATTGACAATAACCAACTTGAAGATGATCAAGCGCCTAACTTGAAATACATAAGAAGGGATATTATAATTACGTCGTACTTATCAAGAACTGGGTGAAAGTCAGTGAAAAAACCTAGTAGCAACTCTCTTATAGAGTAAGTGCTCTCTGATAGCAAGGTACCACGCCTTGAGCGATAAGCTGGAAGCAATATACGCCTTCCATAAATGTGGAGGGCTTTTTTTA
>DHDT01000062.1:21498-21919 GCA_002399505.1 Caryophanales bacterium UBA4869
ATAAATGTGGAGGGCTTTTTTTACGCCCATGAAAGGGGGACGATATGTCCAATACTGATATTTTATTCACGAGCGAGTCTGTAAGTGAAGGCCATCCCGATAAGGTCTGCGACCAAGTCGCAGACGCCATCCTCGATGCTGTCTTAAAAGAAGACCGCAATTCCTATGTCGCCATCGAATGCTTTGCCACCCGTCAGTTCCTTCTCATCGGAGGCGAAGTCCATACTGATTCCAAAGTCGACTATGAGAAGATTGCCCGAGGTGTCATCAAAGATATCGGCTATGACAAAGACGAATTAGGTTTCAACTATAAGACACTGAAGATCCTCAACCTCATTCAGGAACAGTCATCCAATATCAGACAGGGTGTTGAAAACAAAGACTATCTCAAAGAAGGTGCCGGCGATCAGGGCATCATGTT
>DHDT01000062.1:22011-22410 GCA_002399505.1 Caryophanales bacterium UBA4869
GCCGGCGATCAGGGCATCATGTTTGGCTATGCCACCGATGAGACGGAAGGCTATATGCCTATTCCGATAACTATCGCCCATAAATTAGTCCGTTATGCGACTTCTTTACGTAAGGATGGCACTTTCAAACATGCAAGGCCCGATATGAAATCACAGGTTACCATTGATTATTCGACAAACCCGATAAGAATAGATACGATTCTGATGTCCGTTCAACACGATGAAGACTATGACGAAAAAGAATTCAAGAACTTCATTCATGAGGAAATCATGAAAAAGGTCGCTCTCGATTTCCACATGAACACTGATTTCAAAGTCCTTATCAATCCTACTGGAAAGTTTGTCATCGGCGGACCTGCCGGCGACACCGGACTCACTGGAAGAAAGATCATCGTCGAC
>DHDT01000062.1:22495-22855 GCA_002399505.1 Caryophanales bacterium UBA4869
GGTCGCAAGATCATCGTCGACACTTATGGAGGAAGCGCCCATCATGGCGGCGGTGCCTTCTCAGGAAAAGACCCGTCCAAGGTCGATAGAAGCGGTGCCTACATGGCTCGTTACATGGCTAAGAACTTAGTGGCAGCAGGTGTTGCCTCAAGACTTGAGATTCAGCTAAGTTACGCTATTGGAAAAGCCGATCCTTTATCCATCAACATCGCAACTTTCAAGACTAGCAACTTCTCCGATGAGAAAATCATGGAAATCATCGAAAAAGTCTTTGACTGCCGTCCGGGAGCCATCATCAGGGCTTTCTCCTTAAGAGATCCCTCTTTCCGCTATCGCGACATCTCAAACTACGGTCATTTT
>DHDT01000025.1:0-10152 GCA_002399505.1 Caryophanales bacterium UBA4869
TGTCGAGCGTTCGAGTCGCCCCAGGGTCACCATCGTATTCTTAAGTCTGATGCACAATCAGACTTTTTTTGTGCCTACGAAATTAGGAACATCTAATCGTTTATCGAAACCCTGGCAAGATCTGTCAAAGTAATAACTCCTAACAGCTTTTCATTCGCCTGTCCGTGTTCAGTCACAAGCAGAAGTCCGACGGTCTTATCATGGGCTTTGTTTTTCCGGATGAGACTATAAGCCTTGTTGACATCGGTATATCGAGGGACAAAATAGAAGGCCTCATTAAGATGGGAATCAAGTCCGGTGACTTCAAAAAAATCGGAGATCTTATAAGAAGAATCAAAGTCCATGTCTTTATGAAGGTAGATATAATCAAAGAAGACAGAACGAGAGAAAACACCGGATACTAGGCCTTTTTCATCGACGATGGGAAGATGGGATATCCGGTTCTTCTCCATGACCTTGATCGCTGTTTTCACTAAATCATCCAAATGGGCGATATAAATCGACTTAGACGCCAGTTCATAACAGGTCAAAGGCGAGACAACAGCTTTCTTTATATTGGAAAACCGGGTCAGAAAAGAAGGAGTCGGAGCACAGACATCATTCTCATGCGAAAGGATGTTTCTCAAGTCGGAAGCCGTCTTGAGAAACTCGTAATTGTCTCTGGAGGAGACGACGGGATTTAGCTGATTGTAATAGATCTGATTGAGGGCACGGGAAAAAGAAACGAATTCATCATCGATAGAAGCTATCTTGACTAGTTCTTTTTCCAATTCTTTGAATTCGGTCAGGAATTCAGCGATTCTTTCACTCTCAGTCATCTTATTAATCAGGTCCGTTATCCTTAGAGGCGATGACGATGCTGTCAGCGGTATTCTTCAGATATTCAACCTGGAGGTTTTCAATGTCACCTGCATCCATGTGTTTGGCGACTTGGGCATCAAAGGGAACTTCGTCAAAAACAGGAATGCCGTGACGATGACCTAATTCGGTGTCGATTTTACCAAAGACATCAATTTTCTCACCGCATTTAGGGCATTTGACATAAGCCATATTCTCAACGAGAGATATAAGAGGAACGGAAAGCATTTCCGCCATCTTAGCTGATTTTTCGACAATCAGGGAGACGAGGTTCTGCGGGGTTCCGACGATGACGGCACTGGAGAGGGCGATTTTCTGGAAGACAGTCAAGGAGACATCTCCGGTTCCGGGAGCCATATCGATGATAAGATAATCGACATCCCAGATGACTTCGCTGTAGAACTGTTCGATGAGGGTTCCAAGCATCGGTCCGCGCCAGACGATGGGATCATCGGGATGGTCGAGCAGGAGATTGGATGACATTATTTCAATGCCGGTCTTCGTCTTCACCGGATAGAAACAGCTTCCGTCACCAGTGACGGGTCCTTTGACATTGAAGGCAAAAGGAATCGAAGGTCCGGTGATATCGGCATCGAGAATACCGACCTTAAAGCCTTTTCTTCTCAATAAAACTGCTAAATAAGAAGAGGTGAAGGATTTTCCCACACCGCCTTTTCCGCTTAAAACAGCAATTGCGTGACCGATTCTGGACTTAGGAGCAGGACTGGTCTTAGGAAGATAGGGAGCCTTGGAAGAATCGACATTTTTTTGTTCATCTGACATTATTCTTACCTCTTTCTATGTAAATTAGCTAATGCCTTCTCGCTGCCGGGTTTGCCGTCAAAGAGAGTTTCGTATACTTTGCCAAGGGATTCGTTTTCAGCCGATATCTGATTTTTATAGGAAGCAGTGATCTCCTTGACAGTTTCAGTTCTCAGCTCTTTGACCTTCAAAGGTGAAATACCTTCTGAGGGAAGATGGAGAGGCTGTCCGGCCCCCATGATGCATCCGCCCGGACAGGCCATGACTTCAATCAGAGCATAGGGACAGGTATTGTTCTTGACTTGTTCGTAGATGACACGGATTCCGGCCAGACCGGTTTTGCAGGCGAGATATTCTTTTCCGTGGAAGAGGAATTTAGTCTCCTTGATGTCTGGAGAATAGATAGAGGGAGTGAAGACAAACTGATCGAGGTTCTTTCTTCCGGAATCATAATATTCGGCGCATCTGAGACAGGATTCCAACACACCGCCCTGAATGCCGAAGACCATGCCGCTTCCGGTGGATTCGCCAATCGGAGAATCAAATTCGCCATCGGGAAGATTTTTGAAGTCGATGTCCTCCAGATAGAGAATGCTGGCTAATTCCTTGGTAGTCAAAGAGAAGTCGACATCCGGAATTCCGTCGGTGGTATTGTAGGGAAGCTTGTTCTCGTTCTTCTTGAGAATGCAGGGGACGATCGAGACGACGACGATATCCTTAGGGCTTCTGTTCAATAAGGAAGCATAATAGGTTTTGGCAATCGATCCTAAACATCCTAAAGGCGATTTAGTGGAGGAGATAAAGGGCAGAAGTTCGTGGTAGGTTCTCTCAGCCAGACTCACCCAGCCGATACAGCAGCTGGTAAACTGAGGGAAAGGTCCGCCTTCTCTGAGCTTTTTCAAAAATTCAGTCGACTCTTCCACAATGGTGCAGTCAGCACCGAAATTGGTGTCGAAGACAGCGGCAAAACCCACCCTTCTTAAAGCCGTCACCAACTTCTTGGTGACATCGGCTCCGATAGGCAGGGAAAAAGGCTCGCCCAGAGCCACACGGACTGAGGGAGCAGTCTGAGCGATGACTACTTTTCTTTTATCAGCCAAAAGATCAAGGACCTGAGCGACATCGACTTTCATCAGCGGTTTAGCAATATTTATATCCATGGTTTTTATTCTCAACTGATTATAACGACTAATAGGCGTTTTGTAAAAGCAGAAGCTCAAATAAAGGGCTTAAATAGGAAAAACAATCATAATCCCAAGGCTTTCAGGCCTAATGTGAGATAAAGGCGATCCAGATGACTGGCTCCAAGAAGGGTTCCGCCGAAATATCTGACGATGAAAACAGCTTTGTTTTCAATGCCTTTTTTCTCCATCAGGGAGACTAGATTCTTCATCGAGGAAATGGGTTCCTTGTCTTCGCTGGATTCATTGACAAAAAGACCGTAATTATTCTGATACCGTCCGGCCTTTAGTACATGCTTGGCTTTCTTGTGGATTTCCCGGACTGAATTAAAGCAGGCTTTGAACTCTTCTCGGTCATTGACCGAAAAAACATAAACCAAGAATTTTGATCTTTTCTCGCTATACTCGATAACGGCTGAAATTTCCTGTACAGACATTTTGACTTATTCTACACTTTCAAATAGAATATTGCTATCCTTAGGAGGCTTTATGAACAAATATCGGCTCATCATTGATAGCAGTTGTGATATTCCTGAGAAGCTAATTGCCGACTACTCCATTACTACTACTGACCTCATAATCAACTTTCCCGATAAGGCTTATCGTGATCGTAAAGATATATCAGTCAAAGAACTTTTGAAGATCTGCGAAACCACCAAAGTGTTTCCTAAGACCAGCGCTTTGAATATACCTGAACTGATGGACGTTTTCGCCTATGAGCTGAAAACAAGCGAACATATTTTCTATCTCCCTATTTCCTCGTCTATCTCCTCTTTGAATAACAATGCCCATCTGGCCGCTAGAGAACTAGACATGGAAAAGAGAATCACGGTTTTAGATTCCAAATCTCTCTCTTCGGGAATCGGACTCGAGCTTTTGGGAATCGAAAGAGACATGAAAGCCGGCCTTTCTCCTGAAGTCATCGAAAAAAATCATTACGACCGCCAGAAAAAAATCTCCATGTCATTTGTCATCGACACGATGGATTTCCTCTATAAAGGCGGACGCTGCGGCGGACTTACGTATCTTCTTGGAAACAAGCTGCACCTGCATCCGATTATCAGACTGGATAACGGCAAGATGAGTGTCCATAAGCTCTCGAGAGGAAAAGATACCCTCAAGGCCATCAAAGAGATGGTGACCGAATTCAAGAAGAACCTGGATTCCGGCAATATCGATCTCAATTATCCGATCATGATTCCAAACGTGGAAGCTTCAGCCAGTGTCCGTCATATCACCCGTGAGCTTGCTGACTTAGTCGGTGACAAGATTCTCTTCCCAATCGATGCCTCTGGCATCATCTGCTGTCATTGCGGAAGAAACACTCTAGGTCTTGCCTACATGCTGAAAAAGCCGATGAACTAAATATCTATTAAACATTTAAAAAGTGCCCATAACGTGAAGTGAACCCCTAATGTTGGACCAGGGGTTCACTTCATTGACGGGCACTTTTCAGTTTACGATAAGGTAGTGACGGCACAGATATCAGCGAAGATTGTTTTAAATGATCGGGCTGAAGAATCCGAATTGATGGAATGAGCGGTGATGATCTGATTCAAAGTAGAAGGAAGGATAGGACTGATGGAAGAATCCATCATCGTCAGATTGAAGGCGATAGCAGAAGCTCGAAGACCGACTTTGGAATTGCCGTAAGCTTCCTGATAATCGTGATAGCAGAGATAAGAATAAGTATCATCGATCAGGTCTTCGTTTGCTACTGGATCACTTCCAAAGAGAGCGAAACCATTGCCTGCAATCATTTCGGCTTTAGTGAAATAGAGTTTGCTAGGTCCGAGTTTTTCAGCCAGTGAGGCAAAGGCGAGAATGCCGTCCAGACCTTTTCCTTCGATAGGATTGACAAGCTTATGATCAGAAGCATAGAAATCCAAATCGGAGATGAAACTGAAGTAAGTGGAGAGATGGGCGTTATTTTTCATTTCGTGAATAGATCCGGCCACGATTTCACTTGTCAAGTCAGAGCGATAAGGAGCAGTGGCATTGTCTTTATAGGTGAAAGCGTGATTGGTCAGTGAAGAGAAGTTAAGTCCGACAGCCAATAAGGAAGCCAGAGAATTGGCGTCCTGAATGTTCTTCATATTGGTAAGAATAAAGGATAAAGCATTTTGAAGCATATCCAAATCAGCTATAGCCAAGGACTCATCAAGATTATCTGAGGCGTCAAGAAGCTTAGGATTGGAATAGAAGAGCTCTTCCAGACGATAGACACTCTTATTGTATCCATAAGGAGCCGAAGAGGCAGTCTGGAACAATCTTGAAAGGTCATAAGTGCCAGCCGAAGTCTTCATAATATTATAGAAAAGATAAGAGCGGGAGTCCTGGAAGAGATTGGTAGTTCCGATATAATACAGATAACGGGTAGAAATATCGTCAAAGGTAATGTCAGCGATTGTCTTGCCGCCAGAGAGGATTCCGGCGAGTCCGTTTTCCATGTTCGATCCTTCAACTCCATCCCCATAGAAGACCGTCATCAGTTTGACATAATCGTTTTCCCAGTACTTGATGTCTTCTTCGCTTGTCGAAAGATGTGTATCGAAGACCAGAGGATGAGTCACAACACCAGTTTCCGGATCTTTTAACATGCCGGTGAAATTATAAAGAGTAAGATCTTCTTTGAATATTGATATCGGGAAACGATGGAAGACCTTAGAGGAATTCATTGTAGTCAGCAAAGCGGTGCAGATATCTTTGCTCATACCGTCGACTAAGGACAACTTCGTAAGATCAAGACCCTGCAAGTCGATGATGACATCATGAAGCTTGTCGACTTCACCGTTTTCAGCCATCCAGTCATCGGAGGTGACAGCTTTTAATATTCCGTCTAACTGATACTGATTGAGGACAGAATCGGTCGAGCCTGAAAGGACAGTCTTAGCCACAAGTCCCGCATCATTGAGGGTATCAGAAAGAAGCTTAGCCAAAGGACAATAGAGGTATCCATCTTTGACGGTGGTAAGAAGAACGGATTTTTCAATCTTTTCGAAGAGAATGTTAAATTCTTCTTCAAGACCGTTCGTCTTGATATTGAAGATATCAGAGAACATCTTAGTTAACTTGCTAGTGCCGTCACCGGTATTGGCATTGCTCAGATTATCGATGTATGTCAAGAATTCCAATTCATTGGCAAACTGTTCAGCACTCATATTTTTCAAAGCGCTGAAATCAATGTAATCAAATAAGGACGAGAAGGTGGAGCCAAGACTGGAAGAGATATTCAAGGATGACAGCATTTCGCTTAAGAAGGAACGGATGAAATAAGAGCCGAGACAATCAGTCTTCAAAGTTTGGATGGTCGCCGAGGTGAGAGGCAAAGTGCCGCCGGTGAAACTATCGAATCCGATAGTCTGAAGGACGTTGAAGAGATTGCAGATATATTTGATTTCGCCCTGGCCGGAAGCGTCTAAGACAGTGACAGGGACTTTAGTTCCCGATGTCAGAGTATAGCCTTCATCATCGGTTTTGCTAGACCAGCTGCTGCCTTCGTTTATCTGGAAGATAGAGGAAGAGGCATTGGCAAAGGAAAGCTTGTCAAAGAGCCCTTGCTTTTGGAACAGACAATAAAGAGCATAGCCAAAGGGATCCTTGGCCTTAGAGCCGATAGTCAGGAAGTTTGTCTTATAAATTGCAGTCAATAAGGCGTTTAGCATATTGGGAGAAAGAGTAGTGATGTCGATATCGTTCAAATCACCCAGATCCTGAAGAATACGGATAATGGTACCTAATTCATCAAGGTCTTCTTTCCACAGAGATGTTCGCATCTCATTGAGGGAAAGAGGAATACCCATCTGTCCGAGATATTCATTAAGAGAATCATCGATGATGCTTAAAATGGAAGGAGAGAGAATTTCGCTGTCGATACCGCTCTTTGCCATATTGATGAATTCATCGACGTCTGTGATATTGCTCAAAGAGACATCACCGGCAGAAACTAAGAAGTCGACGTTCTTCTTGGCGTGATCGATTACCTGGCAGATCTTGTCGATCTCACCGCCTTCGGAGGCAAAGTCGATATTGGAGAAGGTCTCGATATCAGGACAGGTGAATCCGATAGACAGGAAAGGTTCATTAGAGAAGAGGTTGGATAAGAAAAGCTGAATGTTGGCATTCTTCTTTTTCGAATCGGTTGAAGTCAGAGCCTGGGAAGGATTGAAGAAGGCGGAACTTGTCAGGGTGGTCAAGACAGTCTTGATGCTCTTAGTGTCGATGGCATTGATCTTTTCGGCATTTGTCTTAGTGGTATCACGGAAGGCATTGGTCATTGTCATAACGGAAGGAAGAACCTCTAAGACAGAGCGGAAATCGTTGATGAAAGTATCAGATTCGTAATTGAAGTCATAAGGAGTGAGACCGAAGAGGAAATCCTCGAAGTTCATATCAGTATTAAATAGGAAGCTTCTCATGATAGTCGGGAAGAGCTTGGAGAAGACTTTGGAGTCTTCAGCCGTTTCCAGAATCTCGAGAATTTCAGTTGAGACGGCTTCATTGGTGAAATCAATTCCTGCCAGATTATCCATCTTGATCGGATTATCGGGATTATAGAGAACTCCAGCCACTTGGAGAATCGTCCTGAATTCCTGTTTCAGTTCTTCCTGAGTAAGAGAATCCAAAGTGGAGGAGAATTCAATATTGGAGACATAGGTTTTCAAAGAGGGAATAAGACTAAGAGAAGAAGAAAGGAGCTTGGAAAGGACGATAGGCGAAGTATGTTCGGTATTTGTTGATTCAATAGAGAAAATGCCGGCATCTAATAATCCGCTCTTAGCTGAAGTGCCGCAGATAATATCGCTCAGTGCCGCCGACTTAGTCTTATCAGACAAAGCGGATACTAATTTGTCTGTCATGTTCTCGGTTTTGAAATCAGCGGTGATATTCATGCCGATAGTTCTAAAGAGTCTAAGACAGCTGCTGACGATAATGGGGAAATCCTCAGACCAGTTGATGTCGCTATAGGAATTGACATCGGTCGATAACAAGTCGATGCCCTGACCATTGAGAAGGGTACCCATACCTGAGAGAATGCTGGCCATATTCTTCTTGATGACATTCATGGAGCCTAGTTTTGAAAGAGCGGTGTTGTACTTAGCTAAGATGGCATCGAAATCAGTATCGTTCATGGAAGTGACATCGATTTTGAAGTTGGTCGGAGTGATTGATACTCCGTCCTCGTTGACGATAGTCATAGCCAAGTCTTCGCCGATTTCCGCATAGATGTCTTTGACGGCAGTCAATTCATCAGTCCAGCGGATATCTGTGAAATCCAGATTCTCAACGGGAAGATCGCCGTTTGAGGCTAAGTTCAAGGCGACATCTACTAAAGGAGGAATCAAAGCCAGGATTGTCTTATTGGCCAAGACGGAATCGATAAGGGAGCCGATGGTGGCCGAAGTCAGAATGACAGAAAAATTAAAAGTGATGGAATTAGTAGCGGTGTTGTAGCTGATGGCGTTAGAAGAAAGAAGAGGACTGGCGACATCGAAGACGGAATCAATCAGATTATTGAAGGAAACTTCAGTTCCGTTGATCTCTACTTTAGAGACAGTGTTCATGATGCTGGTATCGATATTGTTGATGCCTAACAGCTTATAGACCATGCTCTGGGAGACGGTATCCATTGAGTCCGACACTGTTTTGACATTGTCGGCTCCCATATTCATATCGTTCATGACGCTTATGATGCTGTCCTTGTTATTGACGGCAGTTCTAGCCAAAGCCGTAAAGGGCGAAATCAAAAGACAGGCGAAGACAAATTCCTGAACTCCGCCAAGAAGTGCTCCGCCAAGCTTGAGCATCGGAAGTTTCTTTCTGGCTCTTTCCGTATCGGAAGCGGTGGAAAGACCGGAACTGACTTCAGCGTTCTTCTTTCCGGATTTTCTGGCTTTTCTTTCCTTATTCGTCTCAACAGGGGCAAACCAGCGGAAGATGCCGTTATAAAAGATAGCAGTGATAAGAGAAATAAATAACTGGATAAGAAGCAGACAGAGGAAGAAGACCACATAGGCGATCAGGGAGTTTGTGATGGCGATTGCCGTCTGATAAGCCGATATGCCGTTGATAGGAGAGATGATGCCAGTCGAAGTGATGATATTGGCGATAGTCATCTGGACCGTAGTAAGGTGAATGGTCTGATTGTTGAAATTGAAGGAAACATTGAAATTGGAGAAGTCGATGTTGGCGACTCCGTTAGCAATTGCAGCCGAAGTGAAAAGGAAAATCACTACTAATATCACCTTGATGACTGTCTTCAGTCCGGTTTTGAACAATCCCTTGATAAAACCGGCCAAAGCGCCAAACAAAGCTAACGCGAATAGCAAAGCAAATACAATAATAAGGATGGTGCTTAACATATTTGTGTTCCTCTCTCTTTACAATGATTTCATTAAACAAAAATGCTGATAAACAATGTTTTCATTTAGCTAATAATATTATATAATTCTTTGAGTGCTATATCAAACATGGAAATATATAAAAATGATGACGATATTTCGGAGACCTCTCCGAAAAATAACAACCGCGGTTCTGCTTGGAAACCTTTTCCCCATCGCGAATTAAATGATTGGGTTCCGTTTTGGGAAAAGCTTGTTTTCCTTATCTTAGGATACTTTGGTTTTCAGCTTATAGGAACTCTTCTTTCAATACCTCTGTCCTATCTTAGCAAGAGCAATGCCAATCTCGCTAACGCCTTGATGACTTTTCTGTCCTATTTTCTTTTAATACTGGCTTTTCTCGCCCTCCTTTTCTTTGACAAAAGAAAAACATACAGGCGACTGTTTAAAGGATTCAAAGATCCCAAGACTTACGTTTATGGCGCTTTAGGAATCGTAGCCACCTATCTGATGTCGTTTGTCTTTGACAGTATCTATAAAGCCAGCGTTCCCGATATCTACGGCAACAACAACAATCAGCAGAGCGTCGAAAGCATCATCAAGTCCTATCCGGCCCTGGCTTTCTTTCCAATTGTCATCTTCGCACCTTTTTGTGAAGAACTTACCTACCGAGTCGGTTTAGTCGATACTATCGGGCACAAGAAAAAGAACCTGTGGCTGGGAATCCTCCTATGCGGATTGATCTTCGGCCTCATCCACTTTGACTGGTCAGCCATTTTAAACTATTACAAAGTACTGGACGGCGGTTCCACTGAAACTGTCAAAACAGCCTATGACCTGATGATAAACGAATTGCTCAATCTTCCTATCTATTGCCTGTCCGGAATTATTCTGGCTCTTATATATACAATGAGCGGCAATATCTCCGCTTCCATGGTTACTCATCTTTTAAACAACCTCCTCAGTTTCCTCGTCTTCTTCATTCCGACCTCATCTGTGGTATTCAGTCA
>DHDT01000025.1:10273-17958 GCA_002399505.1 Caryophanales bacterium UBA4869
TGTGGTATTCAGTCAAGGTGACTTCTTCACTTTGTTTTTAAGGATAATCAAATGACAAATCAAAAACGTTCTTTTTCTTTTCTCTCTTCTTTCTCTTTGAAGATTATTGCCTGCCTCCTGATGACACTCGATCACGTTGCTCTTCTTTTCATTCCCCGAGGTTCGGGAGTGATTCCAACTGACTATTATGTTTTACGTGCCATCGGAAAGATGGCTTTCCCTATTTTTGCCTTTCTGGCAGTAGAAGGCGTCTATCACACTAAAGATATCAAGAAGTATCTTTTACGCTTAGCTGTCTTTGCAATCGGTTTAGATATCTTTGGCTACATCATCGGAGCCATCAAGGGAATCGCTGTCAGTCAGAACCCTCTTGTCGGCAATGCCTTCACCGATATCTTCTTAGGGGTACTGACAGTCTATCTATTAAAGAAAAAGAACAAATACTCTTTATTTGCAGTCTTCCCAGTTCTTTATGCCTTCTTCTCAACCTATCCGATTTCCGTCCAATACGGAACTCTGTTCAAAGCTGACTGGGGTTTCTTCTCAGTCGTTCTTTTCATCACCTTCTTCCTGGCCAAAGAGCTTTCAATTTGGGCCTTAAAGAGAAAAGCCCTTCAGGAAGGAATCGATGAGAGAATATATATAGATGCTTTTAAGCTCAAATATGACAAGGCATTTGAAATCATCGCTTTGGTAACAACTGAACTCATATTCTCTCTGATCTGGAAAATCAATAATACGGCCTTTGTCTTACCGAATGAATTCATACCTATTGGAACCTATTCTACTTTAGCCGGATTGTTCTTAGCCTTCCATAACGGAAAGAGGGGTCCTTCTTCTCCGATTATCAAATGGTCATTTTATTCCTACTATCCTCTTCATCTTGCCATCCTAGGAATAATCTCCCTTTTCGTCGGTGTCTTATCCCCTCTCTAGTGTCCGTGAGCATATTGTTTGATTGACTTGCCGTCTTAATATAGAATATGGGCACAAGGGAGAAAAACCAAAATGATTATTCACTTAAAAGATGCTGCCGACTTCGATAAGGAAATCGCCAATAATAAAAATGTCGTCGTAGATTTCTTTGCTACCTGGTGTGGACCGTGCCGTATGATGGGACGTGTATTAGAAGACATCGAAGAGAAATACAGCAATGTCACCTTCGTCAAGGTCGACACTGACAAGTTCCCCGAAATTGCCCAGAACTTCTCTGTCTTCTCGATCCCGACCTTTGTCGCCTTCAAGGACGGAAAGCAGATCAACATCAATGACGGCGGCAACTCTGTTGCTGAGTTAGTCGGCGGAAAAGATCAGGATTCCTTTGAAGAATTGCTGAACGCCACCTTCGGACTCTAAAAATTAAATAAGAGTTTTTAACAAGTGCCTGTTGCTTTTCACAGGCACTTGTTTTATTATTGTGCCATAAAATAGGGGTGTAGAAATAATCATGTCCGAAAAGTTAACAAAAGCCGAAAAGAAGGAAATCAAAGCTGAGGAGAAGAAGCTGGGAACGAATAAACTGACCTCTCTAGGGCAGGAATTCAAGAAATTCATCACCCGCGGAAATGTCCTCGACATGTCCGTCGGTGTCATCATGGGCGGTGCCTTTGGTGCTATCGTCACTGCCTTCACCAATATTCTCTTGTCTGTCTGCACTTGGGGAGTCCCCGGTGGCTTAAAAGGTTTGATTACCGTCTTACCTGCCATCAACTCCACTCAGCAGGGAGTCGCCGGTATCGGTCAGTCCTTTGCTTCGGGAAACCTCGTTGAAGCAACGATTCAGTTTGCTGCAAACCAGGGAGTCACCATCACCAAAGACAGCGCCACCTTTGTTCAGTGGCAGAACAACTTAAAGACCGTCTATACTTTACATGGCGGAACTTATGCCTATAACCTCTCCGCTGTCATCGACTGGGGAACTTTCATCAATGCCGTCATTTCCTTCTTAGTCATCTCCCTCTCCTTATTCATCGTCATCAAGGTTGCAACCGGAATTAAGAATCAGCGTATGGCATTTGAGGCCGCTCTCGATAAGAAAATTCAGCCTGAAGCTGCTGCTCCTATTGCTCCTGCACCTGCTCCGGTTCCCGCTCCTAAGCCTGAGAACATCGTCCTTCTGACTGAAATCAGAGACGAAATCAAAAATCTCCGAAAAAGCGATGCCGAAAACAAAGAAGCAAAGTAAAAACAATAGTTAAAAAGCCCGAATAAATCGGGCTTTTTTTATGATTTACCAGAAATGATAACCGGCGTAATTGAGTATGACAATAAATAGAGAAGCGAGGATAATCGGTAAGAAGATCCAGAGAAAGACCTGTCCTTTATAAGTGGCGACGGGCTTATTGAAAAGAAGATCTTTTTTATGCTTTGAGAAAGCATCGAAGTCCTTATATCCGTAATAGATGTCTTTGATTTTTCTTTTTCCGGTCGAACGAATGATAAAAACTTTCGGGTGATCAGGATTGAAACAGATGCGGACGAGGTTATTGGTCATAACATCCCGACGTACTTTATAAAACACATTTTCATCCGAAAGACTCTGAAAGACCAGGTCTATCGACATCTTGTAAGGTTTTGCTTTGACGCAGACTACGAAATCATTATTGCTTTTCATCCTTATTATTATAGAGTCTCTTCTTTCAAATCCAATTCATATCTTATTTTTATCAAACAAAAAGCCGTCAGACCAGAAGGCTGACGGCTATCTTTTAATTGATTACTTCGTTTCGGATTCAGTATTTTCGCAAGCGGCTTGTTTAGCAGTATCAGGCTTTTCTTCGCAGATTGCCTTAATAGCCTCTAAATGTTCTTTGTGCTCATCGGTTTTGTCCTTCAAGATGAAGTTCATGACGATTCCTAAGATCATAGAGACAGCGATAGAGGTTATCTGAATGAGAGAACCGCCTTTTCCGTCACTTCCAAACTTCAGAGTAAGACCGCCGATTCCGGCGACTAAGATAACGGATGAGATGAAGATATTCTTAGTCTTGCCCATATCGATCTTATCGCTGATAAGCATCTTGACACCGGAAGAAGCGATGAATCCATATAAGATCAGGGAGACACCGCCAGTGACACAGGAAGGAATAGTCTCCAAGAGCGCAGTGAAAGGAGTGAGGAAACCAAAGCCGACAGTCAGAATGGCAGCCAGAAGAACAACTTTGACGGAAGCGATCTTCGTCATTCCGACAACGGCGACATTTTCGCCATAGGTGGTATTGGCAGCACCGCATAAGGCACCTGAGATTGCAGTGGCTAAGCCGTCGCCTGTCAGAGTTCTCTTCATGCCAGGTTCGCCGTTAAGAAGATCTCTTCCTAAGATATTGCCTAAGTTCTCATGATCGCCGATATGTTCGCAGACGGTGACAAAGGCAACAGGAATAAAGAGCAGAGCGACTTCTCCGATCGTGGTCCAATCAAAGGCGCTAATCTGATCAAAACGCAAGAAGATAAAGGATTCAGGATCATTAGGTACGAATAACTTATAGTTGAAGAAAGAGGCAAAGGATATCTTGTCAGGGGAGAAAATGTCGATGAGAGGCTGGAAATCAATGATGTGGCAATAATCTGAGTTGCATCCATAATAACCGATGAGAGTGATGACAAGAGCGATAAGATAACCAGAACCCATACCGACGATAAAAGGAATCAGCTTGATCATCTTCTTTCCGTAATGAGAAGCCAAGGCGGTAGCAAACAGAGCGCAGACGCCGCATAAAAGAGCAAGAAGATTGTAGGATTGAGAACTGCCGCTGGCTGTTGTGATGTTGCTGACAGCTGAGGAGGCTAAGCCAAGACCGATAACCATGATGACAGGTCCGACGATGATAGGAGGTAAGAGCTTATTAAGCCAGGCGGTACCGACAAACTTGATGACTAAGGCAATGATTAAGTAGACAAGACCG
The DNA here is from genome assembly GCA_002399505.1 of Caryophanales bacterium UBA4869. Classification (GTDB taxonomy): domain Bacteria; phylum Bacillota_I; class Bacilli_A; order RFN20; family CAG-288; genus Enterosoma. The sequence continues at coordinate 14,179 of DHDT01000025.1, forward strand.
ACAAATATCATACCGAGAATCAAAGCCAGGTAGTTGAAGCCGGTAGCTTTGCCGATAAGACCGATAGCCAGAGCCGAACTCATAGGAGCCAGATAGGCAAAAGAACTAGAAAGGAAGACAGGAGACTTCATCTTGGTGATGAGGAGATAACAGATAGTGCCGACACCGGCCGCAATCAAAGTAGCAGCTACAGGAAGACCAGTAAGCAACGGAACTGTAATACAGGCAACAAGCATCGCCAGGATGTGCTGCATGGCCAGTATGAACCACTGACTCTTTCTCTTAGGAGTATCTTCGACATCCAAGATCATCTTCTTTTCTGCGTCCATTTTGTTTGCCCCTCCCTTGGCTCTTTCTGGAAATCGGCATAAAAAAAGAGGCTTAGACAACTAAGCCTCTAAATCTATGGACATGCCGTCGGAGACGATAATAGAAGGGAAGAAAAAAGCTTTAAGTGAATAACAGCTTTTAGGTTCGCCCCTGAGAAATATGTTTGTGTTTCTCATACCGTGCTCCCATTTCCAAGGGTTAAATATACGCTTAACCGATTTTGAAGTAAAGGATTATTTTGTTTTTTGTTTATTTAGAAGGAGCCAAGCTCCACTAAAGCCCTTTCAAATCAAATGTAATCTGACAAAACTGCCGATAATGTAGAAAATTGACTGAGGATGTATTAAAATCGTTAAGATTATAATGCTTAATTTAAAGGGGTTTGCACATGAGTAAACTGAAAATGAAAATCTTACCGCTTCTGGGGATGACGCTTTTAATCGGTTCTTTTCTTATTGAAAGTCCGGCTAAAGGAAATAGTCAGGCAATAAAAACGGAACAGACGAGATTATCAGCTATTAAAAGAGATGAAGGATCTCCTGTCACTTTAGACGCGCCTGACAACATCGAATTCAAAACAGAAGAAGGTTATCTGACTGCCAGCAATTTCTCAGTCGACAACACCTATCATCTCAAACTAAAAGACAAATCGAGCAATATTACCGAATATGATGTCAATGCCTCTTCAGTAAATGGATATAACAAACCGGTGATCGATGTCTGGAACAACATCGATTTTCAAAACAAGAGCCTCTATCAGATCTGTGCCAAAGGTGATGGAACCGCCACTTTGGATTCCGTCTATGTCACCCTTTATTATATGGATATCACCAATCCTTCCAATGTTCTTACTTCTATCAAGAACAGCTTTGACAACAATTATCAGAATATAACTAACGGTGCCACCTCGACCAGTCTCATTTTGATAAAGACAGAGACTGTGAGCAATTTAGAATCGATTGAAATCGATGACACCACTACTATGAGATTTGTCTATACGACAGCTTCGGCTTATTCTGAAAAAGGTCTTTTCAATACTCAGAAGGAAATCTGCATGATCGATTTAAATGATCGAATTTCAAAGACCACCGACGAAGAACTCATCGCTTTAATCAACACAAAGAAAAACGGTCTTTTGATTTTCGAGTATCCAAAGTCTACAAGAAAAGAACTCTTAGACTACTATAATTCCTCTGTTTATTCCTTCAGTCTCTTCTCTTTGACTACTGACTATATCGCCGACCTTCAGAAGCTTATCGCCAAACTGACTGGCAGTCACTCCTACAGTGCCAAGTCACAGTCAAAACTGGCTAATCTTCTTTCCCAGTATTCAGTCAAATTACGTGCTGTCAAAAATACCGATGAACTACTTTCCGTCTTTGACGAAGCCCAGAAGGCCATCAATGCCGTCTCACCGGAAAGCCTATCAGTCGGAACTTTCGGAACTGCCTATCCTGATGGTTACAGCTATATCCTGAATGGTTTCTATGGAGCCGTTTCAAGCGTTGATGGAACAGAGATTTTCAATTCTAATTCAAAGATGACTATTTCTTTGGTCAATGAAGAAGAACCTGAATCGATTAATGCAGCCCTAAAAGAAAACAAGCAAGAAGCAACTTTTATCAGAACAATTAAATTAAGTGTTACTTCCTTAACTTCCGAACCTGAACTTCTCCACTTCCAGATTCAGCTTCCCTCCACTGATTCTGACCCGATTGGAATCTGCTTTCCAAACGATTTAAAATGCCAGCAGGTATTCATCAAACAGGGTACGATTTCCTTCGATTGCAAAAATAATTCCAACATCTACATCGTCAAGATGAATGTCGCCTGCTTCTATCACTATGTCGATATCGCCGGCTTAGCGGCTTATGTCATTTATTTTGTCGTCATATTCTTCGCCGGTCACAAGAGAACCGATCAGTTCCAGATTCTCGGAAGCTGTGCTTTCCTAGCCTTCCTTCTGGTTATGACCTGTTTCATGAAATGCACCATCTGTCAGATACTGATACCGATTAGCTGGGCGGTCCTTGTCGGATGCACTTTAGTTTATTCTCTTCACGGGAAAAGCAAGAGCCAAGTAAAAAAGGAAGTGCAGGAAAAAATCCAAGAGGCTGAGAACAGATAATGAAAAAAGGTGAAGATGAAAACGAGTTTAACAAGCTTTCAACTTCCGGAAATGACAATCCGCCTGGCTTCACTCCTCCTGAGAACTACGTAGCCCCTGATAATTCCAAGCAGACTGGAAAAGAAGTCAATGACGCTGACAATGTAAAAGTCAATAAGGGAACAAGCTCTATCAAGAAGAAAACCACTTCAACCACCAATACTATCTTTGCTCTTACCCTAGTCGGCGGTGGCTCATTAGTCATCGGAAGCACGGTTATTCCAAACATCACAAAAACTGTTCAGGCTCCGGTCATCGACGAAAACGAAACCACCTATTCATTCGACAAGGACTCTCTCAATTATTCTATTGTCCTTACTAATAAAGACAAGCTTACGACGGTCTTATCTTTCTTTGACACCTCGACTAAAGGCGAGGAATATCTCGAGACCAAAGACCTCACAGCGGGTGGAACAATAAAAGGTACCTTCTCTGACCTAGCCTATGATACTTCCTATACTATGTCGGTCTATTATATCAACAATTCCGTTCAGAAAGTTATCTATACCCAGAACCTGACTTCCCCTTCCTATACTCCCGTAACCGAATTCTATGGTTTCGATGTCTCACAGTCAAAGACCACGCTGACGATCAAACTCAACTATATCGATGACTTAAACAAATACCGAAAATTCTTTTTCTCTCTCACCCCTATGGAAGGCGAAAATGCCAATTATCATATCTTAAACGAAGCCTATATCTCCAAGCCGAAAGAAAACAACAGCTTCGAACTTGAAGTCTATGTCCATTCAATCTGCACAGCCGAAATATCTGTTCTCTATAATTCAAGCGAAGAAAACCCTGATTCACCCCTGACGAAAATCAGAAATTCAAAATCAGGAGATAGAATTCCTTTCGGTGATTCGACTACTCCCACCGATGAGAACCCCGTCAAACTCTATTCCAAAGCCATATATGTCAATTAGGAGGCAAAGAAAATGAAATTCTTTAAAAAGAAGACAGAAGCTGAAAAAAGCTTAGACGCCAGTAAAGTCCAATGGTGGGACACTCTTACACCTAAACAGAAACATAGATTCATAATCAGTTCCATCTTTGTCTCGGTTTCAATTGCCGGGCTCTTCATCATCGCCTTTGCCCGAGAGATCTTCGGAAGCGCATCTGATCAGTTCTTAGGTCAAAGCGACAATGGATTTGTCGCCATCGGCAAATGGTTCAAAACCAATACCGAACCTTTAGTCAACACTCTTCTCATCATCCTTTTGACCTTCCTCATCTCCTACGTCCTGATGCTGATTGTCAAAGGACTCACGATCAAAGGCAAG
>DHDT01000025.1:18041-18576 GCA_002399505.1 Caryophanales bacterium UBA4869
GATCAAAGGCAAGAAAGCCAAGACCATTGGCTCTCTCATCAGAAGTTTCATCAAATACGTTGCCATCATCATCGCCATCTTCGCTGTTTTGAGCACCTGGGGTGTCGATGTCACTACCCTGTTGGCCTCCTTAGGAGTCCTGACCCTGATCATCGGCTTAGGCTGCCAGACTTTGATCTCCGATGTAGTCTCCGGTCTCTTCTTAGTCTTCGATGATTCCTTCAATGTCGGCGATATCGTCGTCATCGACAATTTCCGCGGCACGGTCCAGGAAATCGGTCTTCGTTCAACCAGAATCATCGATGCCGGCGGAAACGTCAAAGCCATCAACAATTCCTCCATCTCGACTGTCGTCAACCTCACTGATGAGTTATCAGTTGCCGTCTGCGACTGTGATATCTCCTATAACGAATCCATCGAGAGAGTCGAAGCAGTCATCTCCAAGAATCTGCCGACTATCTCCAAGAAAATCAAATCCATCAACAATGGTCCCTACTATAAGGGAATCGCCGTCATGGGAGATTCAGGAATCACT
>DHDT01000032.1:0-2451 GCA_002399505.1 Caryophanales bacterium UBA4869
GGTGGTCAAAAGCAAAGAGTCGCTATTGCTAGATCGTTAGCTATGAATCCCGATGTAATTCTTTTTGATGAACCTACTAGTGCTCTTGATCCGGAAATGGTCAAAGGTGTCTTAGGAGTCATAAAAGAATTAGCTAGCGCCGGTATGACAATGGTAATAGTCACCCATGAAATGAATTTTGCTAAAGATGTCTCTGATGAGGTTTTCTTTATTGATGGTGGCTACATAGTTGAACAAGGCTCACCAGAAGAAATATTTGCTACTCCTAAGCAAGATCGAACAAGAAGATTCTTGGAAGCTATTCTATAATTCTTTATAGCTGTTGCTATGAAATTAGTTCAAGTTCTTTTTCTTATAGCTTTTTAAATACTATAAATACTAAAATCCATCAAAAACAGCTGATTGTAATTTCAAAGGAAATCTTGTTTTCCTGTTTCGGGTTTTCCTTTGCCATGTACTTCAAATTGCTTTTTATCAATAATACCTTATCTAGACAAAATAGAAATAAATTGATTTAACTATACTCAACCTTATTTATCAAATTAGTTTGATATTATTTTTTAGTTAACCTTTCCTTATCTTTTCTGTTTCTAGAATCATTCTTTAACATACCAATAACAACTAGCAATTGACCTATAGCAATAAAGCAGAAAGCAACATAGAAGTTCCAAACTGGCCACTTCATATTAATTACCATCGATATAATTGATCCTAAGAAAGGTGAAACACTATACATGCAGCTGGTTCTTACCGCACCGATTCTTTTTTGTGCCTGAATATAAAGGAAATAATATAAGCCAACACAAAGGATACCAATACCAAAAGAACTTAATGGAGCAACATAACTAGTTATTGTCTTATATCCAATACCAAAGCCGATAGCTAATTCCACGAGGGCTGAAACACTAGATTTTATCAAGACGACTTCAAACGTGTTCTTACTGCTGACTTGCTTAGAGCAATTGTTCTCTAAAGCCCAGCCTAAGGCTGAACCTAAAGAAATTACTGATGCCCAGGAAAAGCCTACACCATTACCTGAAGAGAAGTCTAAAGATAAAAGAATAGCTCCACAGGCAATAAACGGGATAGCCGCCCAACTATACCAACTGACTACTTCCTTAAAGACAAAATAAGCTAGAAAAGTAGTAAAGATGATTTCAAAGTTACTATATAAAGTAACCTGAGAGGCTGGAGCAATACTTAAAGCGGTCATTAAACAAAGGTTTGCAAAAACACCAAAGACACTAGAAAGAAGAGTAAATAGCCAATCTCTCTTGGTCTTAAGAAGTAAACGTTTCTCTTTGTCTTTTCTAGTTAAGATCAGCTGAACTAATAAAGCAATACCACAGAAAAGAACACCACCTAAGAAAGCAAAACCTGAAAAGAGGTAGTGAGATAAGCCATTTTTAGTAACAATTTCTGAAAAAGGAGAATAGGTAGAGGAAATAATTGCGGCCGAAAGACCTAAAATAATACCAGTAGTATGACTCTTTCCGCTCTTGTTATCAGTTTCTACTACCTGCTTGTCCATAATTAGTTAGTCTTCTTCTCAGTATTATATAAGTAGTCTTCAAACTCATCATAAGTAAGATACTTATCAATATAAGAGCCATCAGCTCTTATATAGATGATTCTATTAGCAATAGAATTCATCAGCTGACGATCATGAGAAGAGAACATTAAAACCGACTTAGTCTCCTTCATAGCTTTATTCAAAGATTCAATAGACTCTAAGTCGAGATGGTTAGTAGGATCATCTAACATAATCAGGTTACCAGGATCTAGCATAACCTTGCAGAATCTTAATCTGACTTTCTCGCCACCAGATAAGACATTGACAGGCTTTAAAGCTTCTTCTCCAGAGAAGAGCATTCTTCCTAAATAGCCTCTAATATAGGTATCAGTATCTTCCTTGCCATAAGGTCTTAAGTAATTGACTAAAGATTCTTTAATGTTATCAAGTTCACTGAAAGAAGAAGGAATATATTGAGGATGAATAGTGATACCAAACTTGAACTTACCAGCATCAAACTCATCTTTTCCGTTTAAGCAATCAAATAATTTAGTAATTGCTAAAGAATTATCGGCGATAAAAACAACTTTATCAGTATTATTTAAAGTGAAAGTAAGATCGTTAAAGAAGCCTTTCTTAGTGACACCTTCTACCATCAAGACATCGTTACCTAACTGGTACTGAGATCTAAAGTCAATAAAGGGATACCTTCTAGAAGATGGCTTGATTTCATCAAGGTTAATCTTCTCTAGTGATTTTTTTCGGGAAGTTGCCTGCTTTGATTTACTAGCATTAGCCGAGAATCTTCTAATAAAGTCCTGTAGTTCCTTAATTCTTTCTTCCTTCTTCTTGTTCTGATCCTTCATTTGAGTTTGAATCAATTGACTGGATTCAACCCAGAAGTCATAGTTGCCAACAAAGAGATTGATCTCGTTGTA
>DHDT01000032.1:2604-3365 GCA_002399505.1 Caryophanales bacterium UBA4869
AAGAAGTAACGGTCATGGGAGACAATTAAAATGGTATTATCAAAGTTAATTAAAAATTCCTCTAGCCATTTACAGGCATGAGCATCAAGGTTATTAGTAGGTTCATCAAGAACCAAAATATCAGGATTACCGAATAAAGCCTGAGCCAAAAGGACTTTAACCTTCAGCCTAGCATCAAGTTCACCCATCTTTTTATGATGGAATTCTTCAGGAATGCCTAAATCAATCAATAAAGAAGAAGCATCAGATTCAGCATTCCAGCCATTCATCTCCGCAAATTCGTTTTCAAGATTACCCGCTTTAATGCCATCGGCTTCTGAAAAGTCCGCTTTAGCATATAAAGCATCCTTGGCGTCCATGACCTCAACTAATCTTTTGTGTCCTAAAAGGACTGTTCTTAAGACTTCAACATCATCATAAGCGTTATGATCCTGCTTAAGAATTGACATTCTCTCTTTAGGATCTTTGCTTACCGTTCCAGAAGTAGGTTCTAATTCACCAGAAATAATACGGAGTAAGGTAGATTTGCCGGCTCCATTAGCGCCAATAATGCCATAACACTCACCCGGAGTGAAGGCAACATTTACATCCTTGAATAAGACTCTCCCACCAAATTGCATTGAGAGATTAGATACAGTTAACATTTGTTTTCTCCTTCCCAAAACATAGCCCAATAATTGTATCAGTTATTAACTTCTTTTCCTATAGTAAAAAGCATGAAAGCCGTTCGCTTTCATTAAATTATTGGAAGAAATCGTCAA
>DHDT01000032.1:3485-10999 GCA_002399505.1 Caryophanales bacterium UBA4869
TGGAAGAAATCGTCAAAATTAATAATAGCTAAGAAAAAGAAAACCATATTTGCTTTCCCAGTAGGTATTATTTCTATTTGGTATGTTAAAATAATAAGCGTCAAAAAGAAAAGAAGAATATTCTTTGCTTATTGACATTTTTAAATCCAAAGAAAGGAGGTCTTATATGTCAATTGATAACCCCTATAATTTACAGGATCTCCCTGAATACAATAACATTGAACCAAAGGATGTTCCTACCAATACTGAAAGTAGTCTTACTGAAGTAGCTACCGAAAACACCAGTGAAGATGAAGCCACTAAAGAAATTGAAAAGAAAGGTAAAACCAGTACTGCCACTAAAGTAACTACCGCCCTTGCCAGTACTTTAGTTGTCTTCTCAGGAAGCTCAGTATTAGGTATTAGCTTTGGAACCACAAGCGTTGTTCAAGTAGAAAAAATGCAGTTAGCTGATAACAATAATATTAAATATAAATTCATTATCACTAACAAAAATGATCAACTGGTATACTTCCTAGTTAATTCACCTGCCGAGACTATCTATTCTGAAGATGTCAGTGAAAAGAAAGCCTATGAAGGAACCATTAAAGACTTAGCCTATTCGACTACCTATACCTGTAAAATTAAGACCACTGACAAGGATGGAACAAATGAGAAAGATATCTATACTGAAAACATCACCACTGAGACTCAACCTGTCTCTTATCAAAAAATACAAACCAGCAACATCCTTCAATTTCAAAGGTCAAATCCTATATTAAGTTATTGTATTAGCCAAGAAGAGACTAATTTAATAAACATTCCAATAATAAATATAAATTAGATATTCCAACTTTAGTTGATAAACATAAATATTAATAATATAAAGGAGAAAAGATATGAACGATCCAGATCAGGAATCATCCGCTATTAAAAAAGGCATCGAAACCTATAAGGAATTAGGCAAAGAAGGCTGGTGGAAGAGTAAGACATCAAAAGAAAAGCACAGTTTTATTGTGGGCTGCATAATGCTCGTATTAACTATTGTAGCTTTGATCTTAGTCACCTTCCCTCGTACATTCTTCGGTAATGACGTTGCTGATAAGATAATTGGTAAAGACAATGATAATGGCTTTGACGCTATCGGCAACTGGTTTAAAAATACCACTAGCACCGATAGAATTATTTCTACTGTTGTCACTTTAGCAATCACCTTCCTGCTTTCTTATATTGTGATGGTCATTATTCGGTTATCTACCTTCAAGGGCAAGAAAGCTAAGACTATTGGAAGCTTAATTAGAAGTTTCGTCAAATACTTAGTAATCTTAGTCGATATCTTTGTAGTATTAGGAATCTGGGGCGTTGATGTTTCAACCATCTTAGCCAGTGTTGGCGTCTTGACTCTCATCATCGGCTTAGGCTGTCAGTCGTTAATCAATGATATTGTCTCCGGATTATTCTTAGTCTTTGATGATTCCTTCAACGTTGGAGATATTGTCGTCATCGATAATTTCAGAGGAACAATAAAAGAAATCGGACTTAAATCCACCAAGATAATTGATTCCGGCGGAAATATAAAAATAATAGGTAATTCAGCAATTACAACAGTTGTTAATCTTACCCAGGAATTATCTGTTGCTATCTGCGACTGCGATATCTCTTACAACGAAGATATTGATAACGTTGAAAGCGTCATCAAGAAGAACCTTCAAAGCATGAAGAAGAAGATACCGGCTTTAGTAGATGTCAGTTATGTCGGCATTGCCTCACTAGCTGATTCAGGAGTTACTTTAAGATTTGTAGGACATTGCAAAGAAGAGAACCGTTATCAGACAGTCAGAGATATGAACAAATGGATTTATAAGCTCTTCAACGATAATAATATTCTCATTCCTTATCCGCAGATTGTCGTCAATCCTCCCGACAAGAAGTCGGTAGAACCTACTTTGAAAGACAAGAAGGCTTCCGAGAAGTTCATCAGAGAACAGAAGGAGCTTTCTTCAGGAATCGGGCCTATCAGCAATCTAGACGGCGAAGACGGAAGCGTCAAGTAAATCCTCCTCGCATCAAAAAAGCCATCGACAGGATGGCTTTTTCTATGCTTAGAAATTAATGAATACCGGAACACCGTCAGCTTTGTTTCTCGGTGCCACGACTCCATTTCGGATGGAGAAGAGAATCAGACAGAGACCTAAGACCACTAACATAGTAGTCCATTCTTTTTTGGATATCCGGAAGGTCTTATAGAAGAGAGCGAGAACCAGATAATACCCTAAGCCTGACATCAGGAAGGAAACCAGGAACTGAGTGAAACCGAAAACACTGGTGATGAAGAAGAGAAGCTGAGAGACAAAGAGATTGATGCCGAAGAAGAATGACAAGTGGATTATATAGGGAATGAACTTATTTCTGGGGCCGGCCTTTCCGGAATACTCGCCGGATGGATCACGGACTAAGAGCAGATAGACAAGACTTGCGATACCGGCCACATTGAAGATGACCATCGAGGTTACAAGGTAAGTGAATTTAGTGGATTCAAGAACCGAGACAGCACCTGTCGTTATCAAGCTGTCGAAGTAGGACTGAGCTAGAAGCAGGGGACTTAAGAAATTGCAGTCGAGATAGAAAGAATAATAGGACATGTCTTTGAAATCGGCAGGGAGTTTGGCAAAGGAACCGATATACATGATGATAAACTGCAGGAAGAAACCTAATATCACTTCGCCGCCTATGAGAAGAATGACCTGATTGATGACAGTATTCCCCAGAGACACAAAGAAGCAGGAGGTGAAGTATGATAAGGTTGCTTCGACTATCAAGAAGAGGTAGGCACAGAGATAATACTGATAATTATATCTGACATAGGTGACAGTCTCATTGCTGACGGCTGTCATCTGCCGGATGGAGAAGACCAAGATGGCAAACCAGAAGACCAAGGTTGCGGCAATAAGGAATATTATCAGAGCCAGGAAGATACGGATTTTTCTAAGTCCATTGCCTTTGAATGGCGTCTGATTGAAGGCATCAGCCTGATTTTCCTTCACCTGATCGGAATAGACAGCCAGAGGAAGGATGAGTGATACTATGAAGAGCGGAATACTGAAGGAAAGCAAGCCGGCCGAGAGATCCTCCTTGTTGTTTGCCCCCCTTCCAAAGGGTATATTCATCATCGTCAGAATGAAGATAATACCTAAGAAGAAAAGAATAATGAAGAACATGGGCAGCCAGTTTTTAATCTGCCAGCGGATATATTTCTTATTCATGCTTAACACCCTTCTTGGCTAAGAGCATCTCAAAGAGAACTATCTCCTCAGCGCTTATCGGTATCTGTTCCAAAAGAAGAGGATGGAAGGCAGACTTAATTTTTTCTTCATTGTCTTTATCGTCGACAACGACGAAATGGAAGATGGAGCCGACTTTCTTGAAGGCGATCACTTCAATACCTAAGTCAGAAAGACTCTTTTCGTTGACCGGCGCATCACAGGCCATCTGGTATTTGATAATCTCCTGTCCGAAGTGCTCCGCTGTTCCGTCTTTGGCAATAGTTCCGTTATATAAGACCAAGGTCCTATCCGCCATCTTCTCGAGAACACTGATGTTATGACTGGAAATGATAATTGTCCGATCATTGTCATTGATGGCGATTATCTCCGATTTGATGCGATCGAGAATAAGAGGATCCAAGCCATCGAAAGCCTCATCGAGGAAAATATAGGGGCAATTGACAGATAGAGCCAAGGCGATAAAGGCCTGACGGCGCATCCCTTTGGAGAATTTGGCCATCTCCTTATCTAAAGGCAAACCGGCTTCTTTGATAAGACCGACAAATTTATCTTTGGATACTTCATAAAAGCAGGAATAGAAATCATAGATATCCATCACTTTTCCGCCGTTAGGAAGATAAGGATCATCAGAAAGGAAGAAGATCCTTTCTTTGGCTTCCTTGCTAGAGGCACTATAGCCATCGATTTGAACGCTTCCCGAGGTCGGATAGAAGATGCCGGCAATGATTCTCAGAAAGGTAGATTTGCCGGTGCCGTCCTCACCGACGATTCCTGTGATCCCCGGGCGTATCTCAACACTCAGATTGTTTATCGCTTTGACGCCATCAAAGGTTTTAGTCAGGTTTTTGACTTCAATCATGGTTTTTATCTCCTATCTCTTCGAGAGCTTCTTCAATTTCCTCAGTGGAAAAGCCTTCTTTCTTCAAAGAAATCAGTATCTGCTTAAGCCGAAAGAAATTATCCTCATGCTTCTCAGCAACAAAATAGCCTTTCTTAGGAATGGAGACCACAAATTCACGATCGGCAAGAACCTGAAAAGCCTTGGCAACTGTATTAGGATTGATACCCTCATCAATTGCCACTTCTCTCACAGACGGAAGAGAAGAGCCAGGTTTATAGACACCTAATCTGATCATTCTTTCATAGTAATCGGCTATCTGAATGAAGATTGGCTGTTTTCCAGAAAATTCCATACCGATATTGTATGCTCTAGCCTACTAAAAAACAAGAATTGACAACAGAGGCATTAGCAGAAGAATATGAATAAAATATCATTTCAGTCATCCTTATATATGTTAAAGACTAATTTTCGGATATGATTTGCTTTGGAGCATCCAATTCCCTCTCAGTCAGTCTGTTTCTCGTCAGGTCAATTCCCAAAGCCCCCAAAGGTGCTGTCAGAAGTATGGCGATTACGGAAGTTGTCAAAACAATCAGTCCGGCGGCCTTTATTGTCTCATTTCCTAAGCTGTTTCCTAAATCGAGCAGTCCGCCTCCGATTGTCGCCTGAACTGTCGCCTTAGGAAGATAAGATATCGAGACAAACAGCCTCTCTTTCATATTCAAGGGAGTCTTAGCAAGACTGGTGATAACTGCAAGCATTCTCATGCTTAGGCCGATAACGACCACACCTAAGGCCGGTAAGATCATCGAGAAGAGAGAATCTATTTTTATCGATGCACCCACTAATACGAATAAAAAGACTTCCGCAACCGTCCAGAGACGGTCGCATTTCATCGCTATGCGTTTAGCCTGAGTCTTCCTTCTGGCCAAAATCACAATCCCCATCGTGATAGCACATAGCAAGCTAGAAAACCCAACCCATTTTGATAGATAGGATTCTAAGAATACATAGGCAAAACAAACACCTAGAAGAATAACCAATTTCAAAGAATCACGCATGTGTACTTTGTCATAGAGCAAAGAAAGAAGGAAACCGGTACCAATACCGACTGCCACTCCCAAGATGATTGAAAGAGGAACATTGATGAATGTCATCGCATTTAAGGAATTGCCACCTTCCAGAGTCAGAAAAGCCGTATAACAGACGATCATCACAATATCATCGAGAGAACTTCCGGCGATGATCATCTGGGGTATGCCTTTCGAAGTCCCCTGTTTTTCTTCGATCATCTTGACCATTCTAGGTACGACAACGGCCGGGGAGACAGCACCTAAGACACTGCCTAGGATAAAGGACTCTAAGAAGGAGAGATTCAAGAGGTAATGACCGACGATTCCGACTGTCACCATCTCGATTACAGCTGGGACAAAAGACAAGAGAATTGCCGGTCTTCCGGCTTTCTTAAGGTCCTTAAGATCTAAGGAGAGACCGGCTTTTACAAGGATGATAATCAAAGCTATCTTCCTCAGTTCAGAGCTGATAGCCAAAATCCTATCATCGATGAGTCCAAAGTACCCGCATATCATACCTAGAAGAAGATAGATTATCAGAGATGGTATCCTTATTTTGTTAGCTAAAAAGCCTAGAATACCACCGACTAAAAGAATAACAGCCAAAGAAAGAAAGAACATAATAAAAGCCTCCTGGGGAAAACGTACAGTCTATGCAGGTTTCATTTATGCATAGATGTCATCAGTCTCTCTAGGAGGCGGTTTTTAGATTTTAATCTAGTGGGAGCACATCATTCCCGTATGATTTTATATCATAACGGAAAGACACTTTCCACTTAAAGACAATAAAAGAGCTTTCTCTTATTACTCAGGTTTAGTTTCAGCAAGAAGAGCCTGTCCCTGCTCGCAGGTAACGGCAATCTTATCAATATTGTCAGCGATAGTCGATTCAAGTCTGTTAGTCTTGCTGGCGACTTTCTTTCTATAGATGAGATAGTTGAGACCACATAGTCCTAAGCCGAGAATTCCAAGAATTATGCCGACTGTCAAGAAGACAGGATTAGATGTAAGAAGCATGCAAAGGGACATTCCTCCGCCTAATACCAAGGCAGAAAAGATGCCGAATGAATAAGCAAAGATCGAGGCATTTCTGGTCTTGGAAATTTCTAATTCATTTCCGTTTCTGATCAGATCATCAGCTTTTCTCTCTAAACGAAGGAGTTCGTTTTTATGAGCGATTTTTCTGTTTCTCTTAAAGTTGATTGTTACGCCATATAAGTTATTCTCCGTATTTGTCGCTTCCCATCCAAACGATTCATAGACATCAATAATCTTAGATTGATCCATAGAAGAGACAGTCTTTGACATATACTCGTAAGTCATACAGTTTTTCTGTTCCATTTTAATTACCTCCGTGAAACACTTGTCTCAAATCTTGTTTTGTCCTACAATATTTTTGAGACACATGTATCAAATCACTTTTTGAAAACCTCAGCAATAGAGGAGAACTGATTTGAAACATAATGGCCAGAACTGTTTAGGCAAACGAAACAGCAAGCGGAGAAATGTATCATGGATAAAATGGATTATTCTTCCTTCTATATCACTCAGGCTCTCTTCAAGCTTATGGAAAAAGAAGACTACAGAAGTATCAATATTTCGGACATATCAAAAAAAGCCGGTGTGGGAAGAGCAACTTTCTATCGTCATTTCAAAACCAAAGAAGACATTATTATTTCTTTCTTCAAAGACAAGACAAAAGAATTTGTCAAAGGTCTTATATATAAGCCCCGCAGCGATGAAGATTACCAAGACATGATAACCAAGGCCTTTGATACCCTATATGAAAACAAAGAAGTATTTCAATTATTGATCAAGTCACATCTGGAATACATCTACCTGGATTACCTTAACGAGGTTTCCTTCAATGACCCAGTCAAACATTTTGAAAATACGACGAGCAATTATTTCTTTCGGGGTGCCTTATACAATGTTTCCATTAACTGGGTCAAAGATGACTGCCGCATTCCTATAAATACAATAGTTGACGAATACATGAAGATCATATTCCGTTCAAAGCAAGTCTAAGCTATAAAAAACACGAGATATCAACTATATTTTAGTATTTTATAGAATTTTTAAATCGCCACTAAACTTCCAAAAAGCATTCCAAAACTAAGGCTAAAACCAATTGAAATGATAGCTTATTTTAGAGCTCTTCTTATTAATTTGATTCTGAAAATTAAACTGGCTAAATTTTTTAACACTGCTGTATTTAACAAAACATTAAGAGAAGGATAAACCAAAGTGTTGCTGTCTGACTTATAAGCAGAAAAATCTTCCCGTTACATTGTGACTGTTCAAGAGTCCGCCATGATGACAATGTAACAATTCCCT
>DHDT01000046.1:0-290 GCA_002399505.1 Caryophanales bacterium UBA4869
CAGGGATTGAAAGATCTCGGCGTCAAGATTGAAACCGATATGGTTATCGGTCATGTTCTTTCTATCGATGAACTGATGAAGGAATACGGATTCGAAGCCTGCTTTGTCGGCTCCGGTGCCGGTCTTCCCAGATTCATGGGAATCCCCGGAGAAAACGCCAAGGGCGTCTACTCCGCTAATGAATTCCTGACCAGAATCAATCTGATGAAGGCCTATAAGCCCAATGCCGATACTCCTATCGAATTACCAAAATCAGTAGCTATTGTCGGTGGCGGAAATGTCGCCATGGA
>DHDT01000046.1:443-2859 GCA_002399505.1 Caryophanales bacterium UBA4869
CATGTCTACTGCGTCTATCGCCGTGGCAAAGAAGAGCTTCCGGCCCGTATTGAAGAAGTTGAACATGCCGAAGAAGAAGGAGTCGAATTCCATCTCTTGAATAATCCTGTCGAGATCATCGAAGACCTCGAAGGAAATCCTAAGACCAATCCTAATTACGGATGCGTCAAGGCCATCAAGATTGAGAAGATGAAACTCGGTGCTCCTGATGCCTCGGGCAGAAGAAAGCCTGAAGCCACCGGCGAATACACAGTTCTCGATGTCGACTGCGTCATCATCTCCATTGGTACTTCTCCTAACCCGCTCATCAAAAACACCACACCTGGTATTGAGACCAATCCCCATGGCTGTCTGATCGTCAACGAAGAAACCAATGAGACAACTAAGAAGGGCGTCTATGCCGGCGGTGATGCCGTCACCGGTGCTGCCACTGTCATTCTGGCTATGGGTGCCGGAAAGAAAGCGGCCAAATCCATCGACGAATTCATCAAGTCTAAGTAAAAAAGCATAAGGAAGATATTATACAAAGCCGGCAGAAATGTCGGCTTTTTGTTACCGATACAATCTTCTAAAACAGTTTAGTCCTTAAACTATTTAATAGTATTTAATCGACTGATATAATAGGGGTGTATCAATTAACGAAAGGATTCAATAATGGATAATTCAAATACAGAAGCCGTCTCTAAAGGCTTGGATTCTGAAACTGCAGCTAATTTAAGAAAATTAATGGAATATGTCTCAATAATCAAGGAAAACGGTGAACTGGATATTTTCACACAGCTTTTCCAGACTGATTTCAGAATACTGACTTATCTCCAGAAACATCCGGGGACTCATCCTTCTATCATGGCTGATGCTCTCAAGGTGACAAGGCCCAACATCGCCGCCAACCTCCGTCTTCTGGAACAGAGAAAACTCATCATTCGCACAATCGACGAAAACAACCGCCGTCAGGTATATGTAGAGCTGACTGAAGAAGGTATCGAATACTTAAATGTCTGTGAAAAACAGCTGGGTATTCTCTTCACTGGCTGGTTCAAGATTCTAGGAGAAGAAGAAGTAAGTCATCTATTTAAGATTCTGGCGTTGTCATCAGATCCTAAGATTATGACAAGCAATCTCAAGACTTTCTCCTTCGGTGAATAATTATGGCCGATTTCATTGGCTTGTCTTCCCATATTCAGGAAGATGAACTTCTGGTCTTTTTCGATTGTGAAGGCACGCAGTTCTCTCATGATCCAATCGCAATCGGTGTCAAAGCCTATGAGAAGGAAGCCGGTACCATGAATATAGGGAAAGAAGTCTTTTCCTATATGGCCTATATCAAGACTGAAAAGAACATCGGTTCTCTGATTACTGAGATGACCGGCATCGATAAAAATCTTCTCGACCATGAAGGCATCGAATATGACAAAGCTATCAAGGATATCATTGCCTTCACCAGAAAATACAAGTTCAAGAGATTCATTTCCTATGGCGGTTTGGATCTTAGGATGATGAGAATAGGAATGAAGGACTATGAAGGTTATCTGAAAGACTTCTATTCCCATGTCAAGAACCACTATTTTGATTTCCACGCCTATCTCTCTAAACGGATGGTGGATGAAAAAGGACACACTTATTCGATATCAAGTCTTCTTTTTCTATATAAAATCAAGATGGAAGGCAAAGCCCACAATCCTCTATATGATGCTGAAGCTTTGGCCAAGATTTTCTTCGCCTATCTTTCTAATCCTGACTATGATGTCGAACTGATCGAGAAAAACATCTTAGTGAATCCCTTTGTTGCCAAATCAGTCTATCGTAATTCCCTTAGGGTCGTAATGGAAAAAGGCGTGTTCACTTTAGCAGAATTGGAAGAGTACATCAGAAACAACTTATGATCATCAATTATCCTGACGGAAGAAAAGCTGTCCTTGAAAAGAAAGACCAGAAAGTCGATCGCCGGAAGACTGCAAACAGAACTGAAGCTGAACGTGCCCACGACAAATACATCAAGAGCAATATGGGCATGGTCTTTGAGTCTGAAATCTCAAAGACCTGTGATTTCTATCGGGAAAAGAATCTGGCTGACTTGTATAAAAGACCGACGCCGATAAAAGTGGTCAAGATGAGCAAGACCCATCCTGGCATGATCTGTGAAGCCTATTTTCAAGAAAAGTCGACTACTGATTACGTAGGAATCTACAAAGGGAAGTACATCGATTTTGAATGCAAGGAAACCATTCATGATTCTATTCCCTACCATATGATAAGAGAGCAGCAGTACGATCATCTTCGTTTTGTTCAAAGCCTTGGCGGTATCGGTTTCTTTCTTGTGTCTTTCAAAGCTAAAGCTGAAGTCTATCTTCTGAGAGCGGATATAGTTTTGAAAAAGGTCGACGAAAAACACCATCCCGGATTCAGCTATCAGTTA
>DHDT01000046.1:2942-3770 GCA_002399505.1 Caryophanales bacterium UBA4869
ACTATCAGTTCTTCAAGGATAACGCGGTTTTAGTAAAGAGAGGATATAATCCTTCCTATTACCTTTTAGATGCGATTGATGAAGCTTTTCGTAAAGAACTCAATCTGGAATAGGATAAAGAAGTCGGTAATTGATATAACGTTAAAAAAGAGGGGCTTTTGCTCCTCTTTTTGATACTTGGATTAAAGTCTACTTCTTTTCATCTTTCATCAGGTAATAGTTGCCGTGCGCCTTGATGACCTTGACTTCCTTGACGCCTTCTTCAAGACTCAGAACAGTCAAAGGACGTTCGTAAGTCATATCTTTGCCGTCTTCCTTGATGGTGACTTTGGCTACGTCTTTTTCATCGTGATGGAATTTGACGACATAGTAGAATTTAGGAAGTTCTTTGTCTTTGTTGGCGGGAACGGTGGCAATGATGGAGCTATAGGGAACATCGACAGTTCCGTAGATGGTCAGTTCCTTTTTTGTGTTGTTCAGATCACCGTGAACAGTCTTCTGATCACCTAAGCCGCAGCCAGTGAAGAGTTCGAATTCCTTATGATTGTCATTGTATTCTGATTCCAGTCTGGAATCACGCATCGTATTATTCACCGAACCTTTCAATTTGCTCCAAAAACCTTTCTTTTCAGTTTTCGGTTCTTCTTTTTTTTCTTCGACTTCAGTCTTTTTTGACATATCCATTACCTCTTTTTAAATGAAGAGTTGTTCTTTCTCTTTCTTTGTTTTTTGCTCTTCTGTTTTTTACTATATTCCTTTGAGGTGTAATTAGTCGATTTATTTTTCTTATTGGCGATGTTTATACCTAGGAACAAGAGGATGAAGAAG
>DHDT01000046.1:3850-11637 GCA_002399505.1 Caryophanales bacterium UBA4869
TAGGAACAAGAGGATGAAGAAGATAATCAGAAGCACAGAAGCGACAATGATTATTATCAGATACATGTTTGTCTTATCTACGGTGATATTGACTTTGATGGTTTTCAGTCTGGTTACCTGGCTGTTGATGACGCTGTCGACATAGATACTGCAGGTTCCTTCTTTGACTCCGTTTATCAGACCTTCCTGGCTGACTGTGGCGACTCCTTCATCAGAAGAGGTCAGTCTGATCTTTTCGTTTTCAAAGAGGCCGGTGATTCCAGTTAGGTCAATCTGGTAGTTCTCGCCTTTCTTGTTGTCTAAGACAAATTCACTTTCGGTCATCGAAGGAATGACGATCTTGTCATTGATACTGACAGAGGTAGTGTAATCTGTCGATGTACCGTTCTTTTTAGTCAGAGTATAGGTAATCTTTGTTTTTCCTTTTTTGAGAGGATGGACTTTGATCAAGTCCTCCGATAGAGAAAGGACAGACTCGTCTTCGATCTTGGCAGTCAGTGTTGAATCTGTGACTGTGGGTTTAGTGATGCAAAGCTCAGTGTCGGTGCCTAGATGAAGATAGTATTCAGAACTGAAACTGCTGAAATCATATTCAGCTGCCCAAGTCGGATCATAGACTCTTCTGGCCCATTCGGGGTGATCGATATAGGGATTGCGGTTTTTCTGGACGTTCTTATAAATGAGATCGTTTCGTTTCTTCTCATAGCTGTCGACTGGATCAAGTTCGTTCCATTCTAAAAAGGTTGATAAGTTTTGGTGGACACCATGACATTTGTCGTTGTCATCCTTGAGAGAAAGATCATCTGTTAAGAGAAGATAAGGTTCTGCTTTGGTATTGGTTTCCAGTTTATTGCTGTATCTTGTCCCCATATAGAGGAGAGCTCTGGCGATGTCTCCTTTGTATTGGTCGGTTGGCTCAAAGGCCTTTACTCCGTTTTTGTCATTGCCTTTATATCCGCTCAGACTTTTTGTTCCATCGGCATAAAGACAATAGATTTTGTTGTCTTCGCTGTGGTTAACGACTGTGTTGTAATAAAGATCGCTGTGATTATTATTGGAGTTATGATCAGCGGCAAGAAGGTGATGAAGATCAGTTCCGGCTCCTTTTTCGATATCGGAGTCGGTTAGAGAGAAGCCGTGATTCTTGGCCCAGACATGTTCTCGGTCTATCTGAATAGTGTTTTCACCGGCTTTTTTGGGCTTCAGTTTATTTTCCCAGTCAATTTCTGAGATAATGTCATTGTTGTCAAATGAATTGACATCAATATTAATCTGTTTAGTCTGGGTGCTGTTGTCTTCAAAATAAAGAAGATCATTATAGTAGTTGTTGCCGATATCTTCACTGAACTTATAGGTTTCAGGTTGGATTTCTCTTGAAAGACTCCAGTTACGGTCAGTGATCTTGTACCATTTCTTTGCATTGTCGTAACTGATAAAGTAGTTGTCGTTTGAAGTTACAGTATAAAGATAAGACATCAGTTTAGAACTGGATTTTGATTCGATATCTCCGTAATAAGTATTTATTTCCTCTTCGGTAGAAGAAGAAAAATCCAGCATCTGTGTGCTGTCATAGGCTCTTCCGTTATAGCTTTGGCTGGCTTTCCTCTCAAACGGGGTGAAAGAACAGAGGAGGAAAAGGGGAAGAATCAAGGTTAATATATTTTTTTTCATATGCCTATTTTAACATTGAGAAGAGATTATAAAAGCAAATATCTCAAAGATTTTGAAGATAAGAGCCAAAGGCCTGAAAAGAAACAGCTTTATTCTTTTCAATGATGAATAATCGGTTTATTATTTTGAATATTAAGGTAGAATAAACAAGTATGAAATTATCAAATATTGGAAATCAGGGAATGCTATCTAATCAGACCTTTCTCATCGTCTTAGATCTTGACGGCACTCTTTTAAAAGATGACAAGACTATTTCGAAGGAAACCATACTCTATCTCCAGGAACTTCAGAGAAGAGGACAGCATATCGCCATTGCTTCAGGAAGACCAGAAAGAGCCATTCTCCCTTATTATCGGCAATTAGGACTGAAAGGCCCTCTTATCGCCTATAACGGAGTCTTGGTAAAGGATCCAGATCCCAAGTCTTCTTTTCCTTCTATCTGTCACCGGTTCAAGAGAGAATACATCGACGACTTATTGACTTCTTTTCCCGATGAGACTTTCGCAAACATCATCACCGAAGACGGCGAGGATATCTATTTTCTCAGACATGAGGAAGAATTCGAAAAGTTCTATCATGCGGATATGATGAAGACTCATTATGGTCCGATAAAAGGAAAGATGAAGAAAGATCCTTTCTGTTTCATCCTCAAGACCAAAGACCGAAAACGCGACAGTGAGATCAGTGACTTAGTATCCTCATTTCCTGGTATCGGAATTCGTTTCTGGTGGGACTATCCCGATACTGGCGAATTCTTCTTCTACAGCAAGAACAAAGCAACCGGAATCGAAGAGCTCTCTAAGATATACGGAATCGACAGAGCCCATATCATGGCTTTTGGAGATGCCGAAAACGATGTTGAGATGCTCTCGAGAGCCGGAATATCCTTTGCGATGAAAAACGGAGCCCAGTCTCTGAAAAATATCTGTTCCTATGTCTCCCTCGATGATAATGAGCATGATGGCGTGAGAAAGTCGTTAGAGAAAATCTTCGGATGAAAAGAGGCTGAGCCTGGCTCAGCCTCTGTTTTATAATCCCATTCTCTTCTTCAGTTCAGCTGCTCTTTCAAGCATGACTTTTCTGGCTTCTTCGTCTTTGAGACCGGTGATTTCAAAATAGAATTTGACTTTCGGTTCGGTTCCGCTGGGGCGGATGGCGACAAAGCCGCCACCGACGAAGTTGAAGCGAAGGCAGTTGTTGATGTCGATATCCGGATCAGTGAAGGATTTCTTCACGTGAGTTGAAAAGTCGGTATAGTTTCTGGTTTCGTAATCGTAGAGTTCTTTGATTTTGCATCCGCCTAATTCTTCCATCGGATCATTTCGGAGTTTGGCAATCTCGGCATTCATGCGTTCCAAAGACCCGGGGCCTTCAAATGAGACAGAAACCTGATCGTTGAAGTAACGGCCGGTTTTTAAGGAAAGCTCTTCGTAAGCCATATCGAGTGTCTTTCCCTGACGCAGATAATACTCAGTCATGTCAGCCATGGCGATGATGGATTGGAGAGAGTCTTTGTCACGGATGAAATCGGCTAAAAGATATCCGTATGACTCTTCATAGCCGAAGAGATATTTTTCGCCGATATTTCTCAGTCGGTCTGCCATATTGCCTATGTATTTGAAACCGGTGGCAGTGGTTCTGACTTTAGTTCCGTAGATAGAAGCTATCTTTGCTCCCTGGCCTCCGGTTACGAAAGTATTGCAAATGACGCCGTTAAGAGGAAGCTGGTTTCTTCTCGCCATCGTCCCTAAGACAAAATCAATCAATAAGGCACCGGTCTGATTGCCGGTAAATCTTCTGATCTCGCCGTTCTTATCGAGAAAAGCCAATCCACAGCGGTCGGCATCAGGGTCAGTGACTAAGATCAGATTATATTTCCTGCCTTCTCTGTTGAGCTTCTCCAAAGTCTTGTAGGCGCCTTTATAGGCACCTTCGGTTTCGGGATTGGGATTCTCGGTTCCCTTGAAGTCGGGATCGAAGAAATCCTGTCCGGGGACTGTCGTCACTTCATATCCGCACTGACGTAAAGCCATCGGACCGACAATGCAGTCACATCCGCATTCAGGAGAGAAGACGATTTTTGTCAGTCTCTCACCCCTGAAGTCATCAAGATATAAAGAAGTGGAGACTTCTTTGTTGACATAATCTTCATCATATTCAGTGGTTTTATCAAGGAAGGTGATTGTTCCTCTTTCTTTTTCCGGAACAGAATCATAGGTGACATTCAGTTCGTCGGGAAGAGAAGTAATGACGGATATCAAACCGTCGATGATGTCATAGACACCCTGGCAGCCCTTCTCATCATAGAACTTGTAGCCGTTGTATTCACGGGGATTGTGACTGGCGGTTATCATAAGCCCGCCGACACAGGAGTTTATACGGACGGTGTAACTGAGTTCGGGAGTGGGATGAGGATCTAAGAAGGTAAAGACTTTGATTCCCATGTCATTTAAGACCTTACTGGCAGTATCACGGAATTCCTTTGAAAAATGACGATTGTCAAAGGAAATAGCCACACCTCTTCTCTTAGCCTCTTCACCATATTTTCTCAGAAGGAAGAGACCGACTCCGATAGTAGCTCTTCTGACAGTCAGAATATTGAGACGTGCTGAACCAGGCCCTAAGAGGGCGCGCATGCCTGCAGTTCCAAATGAGAGGTCGGATGAAAACATTTCCTCTAGGGTGCTGTTATCAGCGTCTCTGATTTCTTTCTTGAGCTTTTCGTCGACGAGATTAGAATTCAGCCAAGCCTCAGCTTTTTTCTGATAATCCATTTTCGTTACTCCTTTTTAAGTAGGCGTTAATTCAATTATAGTAGATTTTTCGTAACTCACTAAACAAATACTCACGGATTGTCGTTTTTCTCTTTGTTTTTCTCTAGGAAATCCTGGAGAGAGCGTGAGCTCTTCTCCAATTCCTGACATAAATGCAGGTATGATTCGACTTTTTTGCCGTCTTCTTTGGAAAACAGGCTATAAGCCTTGAACAGAGGAGAAAATGAAAGATAGGCACCTAGAGAGTCGAGATCCTTTTCCTGTTTTGCCAGAAAATAAGTCAGATTGTAGATATTCTGATATTCGATTCCCTTATAGATGATGGTCTGATTGCCTGAGAGATAGTATCCTAAAGAGAAATAGGCGAATTGACTGTCTTCTTCGCTTTTCTCTTCAATCTCCTTCACCCGGAGATAAATTTCTCTATGGTCATCAGCAAAAAGAGATGACTCCATCTGTTGAGACAAAAGACCATATCTGACTAATTCCAGCAAAACCTGGTCAGTGGAAGGACCATAGGCCAACATGGCCTTGCCTAAATCATGATAGTCTTTGAAACGATAGCCTTTGATTCTCAGGTCCATATAAGGATTGAGGATGTAACTGGATTTGAAGACGAAGACATCGTCTGGCAAAGAAAGCAGAGAAAGCTTTTTGATTTTTTCAGCTTTGGAAGAGTCTAGTTCTTCAATAAAATCAAAAAGCTTGCTTTCTCTAAGTTCCCGAGAGAAAAAATCCGAATGGAGATAGAAGATTTTGGCTAAGGAGAAGAGATCAGTGAATTCCGTGTTATCTATTTTATATGACATAGTTCACCTAGATTGAGACATTGAAGGCAAGACCGAGAATAAAGATGATGAGAGAGATGAAAGACATGACGAGGGATAAGGTCAGAAAGATACCGTTTAATGATGAAAGAATACGATAAGTAGGCTTTTTCTTGATACTGTCAACTTCCAAAACGGCTTTGAAATCGATATAGCTAGAACTAAGCTTTGAAAAGTCTTTGATGTCATCGACTAAGACTATCTTATTGTCGATGGCATTGGAGACATAGTTATAGAGTTTTTCTTTTCCGCTTTTGATATCGTCATAGATGCTGGATTTGTTCTTCTTCAGAAAACGGCTGGCATAGTTATAAGGTTCGGATATCTTGGCTTTATAGGAATGATAGACGGAAGTCGAAATCGCAAAGAGAAAATATAGTATAGGAAAGAGATAGACGACATAGGTCATAGCCTTGGTGAAATCGGGAAAGAAGATATAGCGGTCAAGAATCGGGAAGTGATATGTGAAAATCGTGATCATCAAAACGGTCATGAAGGAAAGAGAGATGATTTCAAAGACAGTTCTTCTTTTTTCTTTGGCGGTGTCTTTGCTGCTGACAGTCCCGCCTTCAGCCGCCTTAAAGGAATCACGGGCAATTCTATTCATGTCGGAGAGATAGTATTCGAGTTTCTTATTTACTTCCTCTTTCTTGATATCGGGAGAAACGCTGTTATCGAGGATGATCTCATTGAGAGTTTTCTCCTTGCCCCGATAATCAAAGATCAGCTCTCCGATAGTAGTGACTTCTCCTCGATAATTGGGATCGACTGCCAGGGGATTTATATAGTAGGCAGGGAAGGAATGCAAAGAGAGGTAGTTGATTTTTGTCTCGAGGATAAATGACTCTTTCAAGGTCTTGGTATCAAAGGATATATTGTTATAGGCAGTACAGATACTCTGGGCACGGGCTGAAAGATGTTTCTTTCCTTTAATGATGTTATAGGAAAGAATTTTATAGGCGTCAGAGTTCTTTATTTTATCTCCGTACTGATAAGCGTAGGCAGAACAGTTCCACCCGCCTTCTTCCGCTAAAAGATAAAATTTCAAATCATTAGTCATATCAGGCCTCTATTCTATGTATTACATTGAAAAGAGTGGCTAAGAAACCATCTCCCAAAGGCATGATTTCTCTAGTCTGGATGATAAACAGTGACAAAGGACCGAAAGTCAGGGCGAGAAAACCGATAGTGAAAAGAACACGGGAAACAGCTTTGATGGTACGATGAACATTAGGGTTAGTTCCGATATAAAAGGTCTTCATGATTATGTATCCGATAAGATAGACCGATAGATATAGGAAAAGATAAAAAACATAGGCGACCAGATGATATATTTCTTCCAGTCTTAATTCTCTGTGAGTCTTGAAGAGGAAGGAAAAGACAGGATAGAATGCCTTTCCGATACTGATCTCAACGCTGTTATCTCCCACGAACAGATTAGCAAAGTAAATGATCATCATCAGAAAAAAAGGAGGAAGAGAGCAGAGCGTGTACATCCTGATTTTGTTCTGAGGCAGAAGTATGGCCGGGATTAAGAAGATGACCAAAACACAAAGCAATAGCAGGGAGACAGTCATGTTTATTCCAGCCTTCCTAACGAATCTAATATATTCTTCTCCTTTTCGGTCAAAGGAGAAGTGAATTCTTTTCCTGACAGATAGGAAAGTCTTCCTTCGATGCTCTTGAAACCGAAATAAGTGGCGTGCAGGAATTGGTTTTTGAAACCATACATTCTTTCAAAGCTGTCGTTGACCTGAAAATCACCGTATTTGGCATCTCCGACTATCGGATGTCCGATATAGGCGAAGTGAACGCGGAGCTGATGAGTGCGTCCAGTTAAAAGCTCAGCTTCGACTAGTGAGAATCCACAGGGGAAGGCCTTGATTCTCTTATAAGCCGTCAAAGCAGGTTTGGCTCCTCTTTCCACTTTTCCGACCTTGACCATTCTGGTTTCAGGATCTTTGATAAGAGGAAAATCAATCTCACCTTCTCTATTTGTTTCTCCCCGGACTAACAGAGTATATCTTTTTTCGATATTCTTTCTTTCTCTGAAGAGAGTGAGAAGTTCCTGCTGAGTGGGAAGGTTCTTTCCGAATACTACGATACCGGCTGTATTCCTGTCTAGTCTATGAGCGGGAGAGGGGATGAAAGAGGTCAGAGAATGAGGATCGAATTCTCCCTTTTGAGCAAGGTAATTTAAAACCATATTCTGCAGAGTGACTCTTTTTTCTCCTTCTTCATCGGCGTGAACTAGCAACCCTTTTGGTTTGTCGGCAATCAGAACATTTTCGTCTTCATAGATGATGTTGAAATCAGGCTTGACTGGTCGTAATAAAGCGTCCTGATGGAACTTATCCAATAAGGCGTCTTTAAGATAGATATCAATCACGTCTCCTTCTTCTATGATGAAATCGATCTTTGCTTTCTTCCCGTTGACTTTGATGTCTTTCTGTCTGAACATCTTATAGATGAAAGACAAAGGAGCATCTTTGAGCATCCTTTTCAGAAATTTGTC
>DHDT01000046.1:11727-11871 GCA_002399505.1 Caryophanales bacterium UBA4869
ATCCTTTTCAGAAATTTGTCTATTCTCTGCCCGGCTTCTAAATCTGTTACTTTAAATTTCATATGTTTAAATTATATCTCTTTTATTAATAATACCTATGTATTATAGGACATTTATCTATTTTATTAATATCCATATTGATTG
>DHDT01000061.1:0-3291 GCA_002399505.1 Caryophanales bacterium UBA4869
GCCAAGCTTACAACGAGTTTCAAGGGATGAGAACAGTGTTAGTTTTTCAGCCTTTCTATTTGTTGGCGAGTTTAGTCGGGAATATCTATATCAATGACGTTCACCTTAAATCTTTTTCTCAAAATGAGTTCGACAATATGGTCAGAGAAGTCATGAAAGAGGATGACGACAAGGAGAAACTTGAGGATATCGAAGATGATGCCTTTGGCTTAGATGGCTTAGAAGATCCTCTCCCTTCTTCTTTCAATTCTCTTTCGAAGGAACAAAAAGATTTTCTTTTGTTCACCATAAAGCAAATGTCTCTGTTTAAATGCCAATTTGACATTAGAAAATTCAAAAGAAGCCTTTGCGCCGAAAAGGTTTTTCTCAAGATATATAATTTCAATCTGAATTTGGAAATCGAAAAGGGCGGAGTGCCTACCAACGAGGATTCAATGAAGAAAATCCTTCTCGATGCCGAATTATCCAGGTATTTCCCTTAATCTTACCTTATTTACTTGAAAAACAGGTGTTTTAAATAAATACTTAATAGTCGGAGGTTTTATAATGACAATCAAGAAAACGACTCCTAAGAAGGTTATGAACAAAGAAAGCGCAGCTGTAAAAGATGTTTCCGTCAAGAACACCAAAGCTGTCTCTTCCAAAAATACGAATGCAAAAACTGGGACTGATTCTAAAAAGACTGTTTCAAAAAACACTTTATTAAAAGATGCCGTAGAAACAAAGAAAACAGAAAAAAACAATCCTGTTTCTGATATCAAAAGTATCAGTGCTTCCAAGAAGAAGTCCGTTTCCTCTTCCAAGGAATCAAACGAAAAAGCAATCAAAAAGGCTGACGTGAAATCCAATTCAAAGAAGTCAGTCAAGGCTTCTTCTGTTTCCTCAGCTGAAAATGATGATGAGAAAAATAATGTGAAGACTACAAAATCATCTTCCAAAAAGAAAGAAACCAGCGCCCCTGAAGCTGTCAAAGAAAAAAAGGGACACGAAACTAAATCCAAGAAGAAAAAGCTAGATGAAGATGAAGAGGATTTAGACGAAGAAACTTCTGAAGACATTGACGAGGAAGAAGATTTAGACGATATCGATGAAGAGGAAGTTGCCAAGGAGCTTTCCGAAGTTTTTGGAACTGGTAAGAAACCTGCAGCTAAACTCAATAAGAAATCCAAGAAAGTCAATGTCGCCGAAATTGCCAAGACTGATTTGGAAATCATCTCTCTTGATAACATCAAGGATAAGATTTTAGCCAATTGCAAAAAGACCGGTAAGAAACTAACTGAAGAAGATCTCACTACTTATACCAGTCATTTGAAACTAACTGATGATGATTTCAATGAATTGTTCCTTTTCTTTGTCGATAAAGGACTTATCGATGAAGAAAGCGATGATGACCTTCCTCCCGTAATTGCCGAAGACGAGGATAAACCTGTCTCTGACGATTCCGATGGATTTGACGAAGAGGAAAAAGAAGAAGAGACAGTCGATTATGTCGCTGCCGCTGATGTCAAAAACTTTGATCCTGTCCGTCAGTATCTTCATTCAATCGGGCCCTACATGGTTCTCAAGAACAAGGAAGAAGAAGTCATTTTGGCTAAGCAGGTCTTAGAAGGTGATCAGGATGCCAAAGATCAGCTTATTCAGTGTAACCTGAAATTAGTCGTGTCTATCGCCAAACATTATGTCAATCGCGGTATGGAATTCCTCGATCTTATCCAAGAAGGTAACTTAGGACTAATGAAAGCCGTCGATAAATTCGATTATACCCGCGGCTTCAAGTTCTCGACTTATGCTACCTGGTGGATCCGTCAGGCCATTACCCGTGCTTTGGCTGACCAGGCCCGAACCATCCGTATTCCTGTTCATATGGTTGAAACCATCAACAAGATTACCAGAGCCCAGAGAAAACTCGTTCAGAAACTCAATCGTGATCCTACCGCTGAAGAAATAAGTGAAGAGC
This sequence comes from Caryophanales bacterium UBA4869, assembly GCA_002399505.1. Lineage (GTDB taxonomy): Bacteria > Bacillota_I > Bacilli_A > RFN20 > CAG-288 > Enterosoma. Next base: position 1,958 of record DHDT01000061.1, read on the forward strand.
TTAGCGGCATGTGGTCTGCTAATCGAATCCGTGAAATCCAGCAGATTGCCCTCGATCCTCTCTCTTTGGAAAAGCCGGTCGGTGAAGAAGAAGACAGTCATGTCGGTGATTTCATCGAAGACAAGGACAATGAATCCCCCTTTGAATTTGCCAATCGTTCCATGGAAAGCGAAAGAATCAATGAGGTTCTTGCTCAGCTCACCGAACGTGAAGCCCGTGTTATCAGATTAAGATACGGCTTAGAAGATGGCCGTACTCATACTTTGGAAGAGGTCGGAAAAGAATTCAACGTCACTCGCGAACGTATCAGACAGATTGAAGCCAAAGCTCTGAAAAAACTGCGTCATCCTTCCCGTGCCAAACTCTTAAAGGATTTCCACAACGACGACTGATTTGACTCAACGTCTTCAAGAGGCGTTATTACTGATTGACGAGAAAGCCACGGTTATGGACATAGGTGCCGACCGTGGCCTTCTTTCTCTTGCTTTGGAAAAGAACGGTCATAAAGTTTATGCGACCGAGAACAAAAAGGGTCCCTATGACGCCCTTTGCACTTCTTTGAAAATATCCGGAAGCAAAAACGTCTATCCCTTCTTTCTGGACGGCATGAAAAAAGTTGAAAAGGATGTCGACACTGTTGCAATCCTTGGCATGGGCGGGAGGACTATTTTTTCCATCCTTGAGGAAGGGGTGAAAAAATATCCTGATATCAAAATCTATGTCATCGAACCTCAGTCCGCTTTTTCACTTCCGATTTCATTTCTTTTAGACCACGGCTATAAGAACATTGCCGGTTCGATGATAAATGAGACCCGTTACTATCCTTTGCTCAAATTCGTCAAGAATTGCGAGGAAATAGCTTATAATAGTGCCGAGAGAAGTTTCGGTCCGTATCTTTTCCATAATCATGACGAGAATCTTCTTACTTTTCTTCAGGAAGAACTCAGACGTCTTGATTCTTTATCGGAAATAGGAAAAAAACGGCATCAAAACGAAATTGATCTGCTAAAAGGAGCTATTGAGTTATGGAGGCAAAGAAATTCCTAATCCGTCTAGGTCTGAAATTCCCCAAAGCTCTTTCTGAACCTTGGGATTTTCCTGGCTATCAGGTTGGCAAAAAAGACAATAAAAAGGAGATTAGAAAAGTCTTCCTCTGTCTTGATTTGACTGAAAAATGTTTACCTGAAATCAAGAAGTTCAAACCAGATATCATTATCACCCATCATCCTTTTATTTTCGGAAGTCGAAAAGATGTATTTGAAAGTGATCCTTTGAAAAAGGAATTTGCCGATATTCTCGATAATCTTCCCTATCCTGTCTATTCCTATCACAGC
>DHDT01000061.1:3421-3639 GCA_002399505.1 Caryophanales bacterium UBA4869
CTTCCTATCACACGGATTTTGACAAAGCAGAAAATGGCATGAATGATACCCTTCTGAGTCTGCTTCCTCTTGAAAAGACCAAGGTATTAGAAGACGGTCTCATGCGAATTGCCTATCTGAAGGAAGAAACTGATATCGAAGGACTGGCCTTTTTTCTTAAAGAGACGTGGCATCTGCCTTATACTTTTCTAAACCGAGGAAAGAAAAAGAAAATTCGA
>DHDT01000061.1:3701-5239 GCA_002399505.1 Caryophanales bacterium UBA4869
TGCCTTATACTTTTCTAAGCCGGGGAAAGAAAAAGAAAATACGATCCTTTGGCTTAGTGGCAGGAGGCGGAGCCGATATGTTTAAAGAATGCCTTTCTGCGAAAGCTGACTGTTATGTTTCCGGAGACTGCGCCCATCACACCCGAGTCGATATCAGGCGTTATGGTGTAAACTATATCGGTATCTCCCATGAAGTCGAAGAATATGGTTTCCTTCTCGGTATGAAAAACGCCGTTTTGTCAATCGACAAAAATATTAAAGTCCACGAATACGAATTTGAAAAAGATTTCGACATCTTTTATTGAAAGGATAAACATGAGCGACAAGAAAAAGACAGTTCCTGCAGTAGAAGAAAGCGATAAAGATTTCGACAATCTTTATTTCGAAGACGTTTCCGATGTGCCAAATGAAGATAATGACGAAAATGAAAATGAAAACGAAGAAGAAAACGACGAAAGCGAAGAAGAATCTTTTGACGAAGATCTTCAGAGTCACCGCGATATTAAAAACAACGCCTTAGGCAGCGAATATCAGCTTTTCATGTCTCAGCTCAACAACCGCCCTAAGATCGATCTGGATGAGAACAAGGCAAAACTCGCAGCCTATAAGAGAAGCCCTTCTCTCGTCAAAAGAAACGAAATAGTCGAAGACAACCTCAGATTGGTCATTCCCTATGCTACCTATTACTCCAAAATCACCTCTTCTAAGGGCAAAAGCAACGTGATGGATCTGATTCAGGAAGGCAGCATGGGACTGATGAACGCCGTCGAGGATTTTGATCCTTCCTTAGGTTTTGCCTTCTCATCTTTTGCCGTGCCTTATATTCAAAATGCCATCCGCCATTATCTCTCCGTCAATGATCAGGTCATTCATATTCCGCCTAATGTTCAGACTAAAATAAGAAAATACAAGACCGCAGTCCGAGAACTTACTGGCAAATTGTCAAGAGCCCCCACCGATGACGAGGTCTTGTCCCATATGGGCGGTTCCTTTACTGACAAGGACCTCGTTGACATCAGAACTTATTCAAATTCTGTCTATTCTTTGGACCGTCTTACTAGCGATGACAATAGTGATGATTCGGGACGGAACTTATTGGCTACTCTCTATGATCCTGAAGATGACCCCAGCGCCTATGCCAGAAAGAAGGAGCAGAGACAGCTTCTGAGCAAGGCTTTGATGGATCTTGATGACCGCTCTCGCAATATTTTCCTCAAAAGACAGAATGCCGGCTCCAAGACTCCGACTTTGAGCGAAGTCGGTAAAGAATATGGGATCACACCTGAAAGAGTGCGTCAGATTGAAAGTGAGGCTTTGAATAAAATCAAGGCTTATGTGACTAAGAACGATTCCTAAGTTCTTCGGCCAGCTTCAGGACTGTTTCCTGGCTGACTGAGGTGGCACTGGCTAAGTAGATGTCTTTGCCCTTATAGGAATTTTCGTCTAAATCATCTATCGACAAAGCCAATTCTCCTTCTAAAAGAGGATTGGCTTTTTTGATGGCCTTATATATCTCATTGGCGTTAGAACTGATTTTG
>DHDT01000061.1:5336-9035 GCA_002399505.1 Caryophanales bacterium UBA4869
TTCATTGGCGTTATAACTGATTTTGGCACCGACGACGACAAAATAAGATGTCTTTGGGTCTTTGTCTTTAAGGCAGGTTACGGCATCGATAAGTCTTTTTTCATAAAGGGGGCAGATAGGAAGAGTATCGATGTTGTCGCAGTGTTTTTTCAAAACCGACTGAAAGAGGTCGACTTTTCTCTGACTGATGGTGGTCTGGGGGATGATGACGGCCTTTTCGATTTTCCTTTTTCCCTTAAACTCAGCTTCAAAATCCGTTTCTGAATCGACAAAGACGAGACGGGGAAAATGGGAAAGGAATCCCAATGTCTCCTCGTGGTTGTTCTTGCCAAGAAAGAAACAGACCATGTCTTCTTTGATATTCCTTAGCCACTCGTATCTTTTTCTTATCAGGGGACAGGTGGCATCGATTTTATGGAAATCGTTTGAATCAAAGGGCTTTTCCTCTTCCAAAGGATGACCATGTGCTGAAAAGACGATCGCACTTCCCTGAGGCGGAAAGATATTTTCAGTCAACAGAAGAGCGTGATTAGCCTGCATGAGAAAGGCATTCTCACAGAGATTGTGAATAAGAGGATGAGTGAGGTAGATATTCGAATACTCTTTTGAGGTCTTTTCAAGGATTTTGACTGCGTTAGCGACTCCAAAACAGTATCCGTAATCAGTTATTATCTTTACCATGTTTTTATTATAAGCTAAAAAAGCCGAGACATAAACAAAGAGTCTTCCAGTACTTGACGAATACGGATATGGTATTTTAAAAATACAAAGATGAGAGGCGGGATTTAAAAGAACTGAGTTCTTTTCATCTGGAAGTGATGAAATAACAGATATCAAACGTCAATAAGACATTTGTCGTATGTTGAAAAGAAATAAAGATATATAAAATGTTTATTGGTGCCACTTTTGTCTATGTTAAACTATGAATATATAAAGGAGTCATCTTATGAAACGTTCACAGAAAAATATCTCCGTTATTTGGGCCTCTTTTGTTCTTCTCGGTTTAGGGTCCTGTAATGATTCCGGCATTTCATCTCCTTTGTCCACTAATGGAAGCTCTAGCTATTATTCTTCTTTGGATTCTTCATCTTCCATATCTTCTTCAGTTGACACAAACAAAGGCTATTTTAAAAAAGACATTGATTTTGGCGCTTCCGACTTAAATCCTTCCTACCCTGCATCCACGGGATTCCAGGCGGCTTTAGTTGTCCTTATCTCTTTTCCTGACGGCGCTTATGCCTTTGGCGATGAGACTGTTTCTAATCTAAATAATACCTATTTCGGGAATCGACTCGATACTGCTTTCCATTGGAATAGCCTGTCATCTTATTACAATACCGCCAGTTACGGAAAACTAAATATGAGCGGAATCATAACGTCTGTATATTCAACTGAAGTGACATCGGCCTCAATAAAGGAAAGGGAAAAATCTGATTCCTTAAAAGCAATTGGAGATCTTTGTGGTGTTTATAACGACTCTATCAGTGCGATAAAGAACAAGACTTTGCTTAGCATGTCTGGCAATGAAATTGATCTTCAGTATTTCGACAGCAATAAAGATGGTATGATCGATTCGCCTACTTTCATCACCAATGTGGATGATGAAGAAAAATGGGGAGGCGCTTTTTGGCCTCATATGGCCTTTGCCTCTGATAGTAGCGACAAAGATCTTAATTTCAATGTCTACAGTTCCTCCAATCTGCATCATTTCGACTTTAATTCCTATAATGGCGGAGCCCGAACTGCCATTCATGAGCAGGGACATGTTTTTGGCTTAGACGATTACTATGATTATTCTTCTCCAGATTATCCTAATAAATCACTGGATTTAGTTGGTGAACACGATATGCAGGATTATAATAAATTTGATTGGAATTCCTATTCTAAGATGCTGACAAAATGGGTCAGTCCCTATGTTATAGATGGCACCAGGGAAAAGACCACCATCGAAATCGGCGATGCGGCATCAACTGGGGACTGCATTTTGATACCGGCTGATTATTCCACCTGGAACGGAACTCCTTATGACGAATATCTGCTTCTGGAACTTTTCTCGCCTTTTGGGAATAACAAAATTGACTGGGACATCAATCTTCAGAGTACTCCTAATTTAGGTAGTGGCGGAATCAGAATGTATCATGTCGATTCACGTTTATATGGATATGACAGCAAGGGCGGAGAGTGGGTCGAAGATCCTAAAAACACTGTTTATACAAAATTTGATCATCCTTGCAATTCGACTGACGCTTCGGATTATGGATTCAAAAAACTTCCTTCTGAAGCTAAGGGCTGCCATCAGCTTCAGGTCATTCAGGCCGGAAAAGAAAATACCTTCGGCAGTTCGGTTTACACGGCCCGTCACATCCTAAATTACAGCGACTTATTCAAGACCGGAGACGAATTCACTTTCAGCGACTATTCTGATTTCTTCCCTAAGGAAACTACGATGAATAACGGCGAAAAGTTCAATTACACCATAGAGTTTGAAAGCGTGTCTCCTTCGGATGCGAAAATCACAATTACCAAGACAAAATAGCTGAAGGGCTTTACTGTTTTATTACAGGAAAGCTCTTTCTCTTTTGGTGTTTTCAGGATATTTCCGCTCTTCTTCTTTAAGCAAGTGGGCTTTTATCCTGAAGACAGCCGGATTTCATAAGTTTAATCAGATTATCAACCAAAAAAAGAAACACATAATCAATCATTTATACCACTTTACTAATGTCTAAAATGCTATACTTAAAGAGTCAAATGGAGGACTTTCATGATGGACTACAGCAAATACATAGATGTCGTTGAAGACTTTCCGAAAAAAGGCATATCCTTCAAAGATATTTCACCTCTTCTTCGCAATGGCGAAGCTTTCCATGCCTGTATCGATGATTTAGCCAAGATGGCTGAAGAATTTAAACCTGACATCATCTGTGGACCTGAATCACGCGCTTTTATTTTCGGCGCTGCATTAGCCTATAAGATGGGTCTTGGCTTTGTCATGGCCCGAAAAGGCGGCAAACTTCCCGGTGAAGTCTGCGAAGTTTCCTACAAACTTGAATACGGAACTGCCACTTTGGCTATCCCCAGTCATTCCTTCAAAAAGGGTGCCCGTGTGCTTTTGGTCGATGACCTGATGGCAACTGGCGGGACTTTCCTGGCCTTGAAGGACCTAGTCTCTCAGACTGGCGGAGAAGCCGTTGGTGCCTTGACAGTCATCACCCTCAAAGACTTGGACGGACCTAAGAACTGCGGTATGAAATGCAAGACCCTCTTTGACCTTTAAACTGTGAAAATCGAGAACAAAATCTACACCTTCCAGGAAGTAAAAGACATCTATTCCCGCTATATTCATAATCCTTCCGACCTGGATTTCATCGAAAAAGCCTACCGATTCGCTGATTCAAAGCATGCCGGTCAGGTGAGAAAATCAGGAGATCCCTATATTTCTCACTGCCTGGGTGTCGCAGCGATTTTAAGTGAACTACAGGTAGGGCCTAAGACTATTGCCGCCGGCCTTCTTCACGATACCATCGAAGATACGGGAACTACTAAAGAAGACATCAAAAATGAATTTGGCGAAGAAGTCGCCAACTTAGTAGAGGCTCTGACCAAAGTCACCAGATTATCCGATTACAAGAACGTTGAGTTCACCGCCGAAAATCATCGAAAGATTTTTGTCGCCATGGCTAAAGACGTCCGTGTCATCAT
>DHDT01000061.1:9170-9400 GCA_002399505.1 Caryophanales bacterium UBA4869
GCTAAAGACGTCCGTGTCATCATCGTGAAACTGGCCGACCGCACACACAATATGCGCACTCTTCAGTTTCAGCCTCTCGATAAGCAGATAAGAATCAGCCGTGAGACCCTCGACGTCTACGCCCCTATTGCCCATCGTCTTGGTCTTTATAACATTCAGACAGAACTCGAAGATCTTTCCCTCTATTATCTCGAACCTGAGAAATATGCTGATATTGAGAAGAAATGTCG
>DHDT01000061.1:9479-9913 GCA_002399505.1 Caryophanales bacterium UBA4869
GGAAAAATACGCTGATATCGAGAAAAAATGTCGTTCTCTGACCACTGATGCTCAGGGAGCCTTGGATAAGCTGAAGATTGAACTCACCAAGATTCTCAGGCCCACCCATATATCATTTGAAATCACTGATCGTGTCAAATCGGTTTATTCCATCTACAAGAAAATGTATCAGAAGAATTATTCTTTTGACCAGATTTACGACATTATGGCTTTACGTGTAATAACCGCCACGGAACAGAACTGCTACGAGATCTTAGGCTATGTTCACGCCTCCTTCAAACCCGTTCCCGGACGTTTCAAAGATTATATCGCCATGCCTAAACCCAATATGTATCAGTCTCTTCACACTACGATTGTCACGGATACCGGCCATTTCTTTGAAATACAGATCAGAACTTCGAGGATGGACGAGACCGCTGAAAGCGGTGTTGCCG
>DHDT01000061.1:10050-11263 GCA_002399505.1 Caryophanales bacterium UBA4869
GAAAACAGTCAGTATGATCCTAAGAAGGAACAGGTCGAAATCGAAAACCAGCTGCACTGGTTCAAGGATTTCGTCTCCATTACTGAACAGAACGAACACAATCCTGATGCCGCTGAATACGTGGAGTCGCTTTCTCATGATATTTTCGATGCCAATGTCTATGTCTTCACCCCGAAAGGCAATGTCATCTGTCTTCCTTCCGGATCGACGCCGATTGATTTCGCCTATCGAATCCATTCTGATTTAGGCGAACATCTATCCGGTGCCCGCGTCAACAACACCCTGGTTCCTATCTCTCAGACCCTGAAGACTGGTGATATTGTCGAAGTCATCACCACCAAGAATGCCTCGCCTAACAGCGAATGGCTCAATATTGCCAAGACCGCCTTCGCTAAGTCCAAGATCAGAAAGTATCTCATCAAACAGAATTCTGATTTCATGCGCGATGACGCCATCAAGAAGGGACGTCAGATCTTGACTGATTCTCTTCGCGAAAGAAGGCTGGCAATCGACTCTCTAAAGCTCATAACTCCTCATGTTCTCTCCACTTTCAAATGCGAGACTGCAAACGACGTCTATGTCATGCTTTACGGAAAGACCATCACTCCGGCACAGCTAGTTGAGGAGAGCGAAGCGGTGAATTATTCCGCCAAGCCTTCAGCTGATGACTTAGCTAAGGCCATCAACCAGAAGACCATCAAGAAAAACACCAGTGATGTCGTCGTTTTGGAAAACGGCGATACGGTCATGATCAATCTCGCCAATTGCTGCACACCCATCCCAGGTGACGATATCATCGGCTTTGTGTCGACAGGTCAAGGCGTCAAGATTCACCGGAAAGACTGCCCCAATGTCTCAAGAGAATCCGCCAAGAGCCGTCTTATCGGGGTCAAATGGAATCCCGATGCCCCGAAAGGCGCGGAGTTTCCAGTCGATCTTGCCATTCAATGCCATGACCGCGACGGGCTTCTTGTCGATGTCCTGAATTCGATGGCAAACAGTGCGGCCAAAGTTTACAAGGTCAGTGCCAAATTCCATCCTTCCAATACCACGACTACTATCTCGATGACCATCATGGTTCGGGACCGAGAAAGCCTCGGAAAATACATCTCGATTCTCTGCACTGTCAAATCCGTCTTCCAAGTCGACCGCGTCTGTCACTAGAATCACCTTAGTCTCCGTCAGTTTCGGAGACTTTTTTATTCTTAATGGT
>DHDT01000042.1:0-156 GCA_002399505.1 Caryophanales bacterium UBA4869
CTTTCCGGTGGACAGCAGCAACGTGTCGCTATCGCCAGAGCCATTATCTGCGAGCCTCAGATTCTTCTTTTAGATGAACCTTTAGGCGCTCTTGATCTCAAGATGAGAAAAGACATGCAGCTGGAACTTAAGGAGATGCATAAGAGATTAGGCATC
>DHDT01000042.1:292-5089 GCA_002399505.1 Caryophanales bacterium UBA4869
CCTTCATCTACGTCACCCACGATCAGGAAGAAGCTCTCACTATGTCTGATACCATCATCGTCATGAATGACGGCGTCATTCAGCAGATCGGTACTCCTGAGGCCGTCTACAATGAACCTAACAACGCCTTTGTCGCTGACTTCATCGGTTCTTCCAATATCTATAACGCCACAGTGATCGGCAAGAAGAAAGTCCGTTTCCTCAACCATATCTTCGACTGCGTCGATGATTTTGACATCAACGAACGTGTCGATGTCGTTGTCCGTCCCGAAGATGTCCAGCTCAGGAAAACTGAGAAAGAAGGCTACATCCAGGGCCGTATTGATTCCAAGGTCTTCAAAGGCATCCACTATCAGTATGTCGTCATGATCGGTCACGACGAAGTCATGGTCCAGTCAATTGTCGACTATGACCAGGATCAGCCCATCTTCCTGACTATCCTACCTGATGGAATACATTTGATGCATCGCACCGTCGACACTAATATCTATACCGATTCCTATATCGAGAAAGATCACTGCGTCTATATCGATGACAAGCCCTTTGCCTGTGACTTATCAAAGCTCTTCCCCAATTCTATCGTCGATGAAGACGGCATCGTGACTTATGACAAAAAGAGATACGACTTTGCAAACGCCGATGTCGTCGCCACCATTCTTCCCGATGCCTTCATCATCTCAGATGACACAAGCGACTGTGAAGTCACCGGTCAGGTAGTCAGTTCCGTCTACAAGGGCGATCACTATCTCATCATGGTCCGTTCTGATGACGACGAAGACTTCTTAGTATCTACTCCTTACACATTCAACCCCGGTGACATCGTCGGCCTTAAGGTCAAACCGGAAGATATCGGTTTGCGTCTTAAAGGAGAGATAGACGAATATGAAATATAAAATTGCCAGAAAGTCTCTCGCTCTTCCTTTCTCCCTCTTTTTAGCTCTCTTTGTCATCATACCGATTCTCTTCATCATCTACTATGCCTTTACGGATGCTAACGGAAACTTCACGCTTTCGGCCTTCACCTCCTTCTTCACTTCGACAACTAAGCTCAACGTTCTTCTGATATCTATTTTAATCGGTCTTCTAAATACCGTCATCTGTCTTCTGATCGGTTTCCCGCTAGCCTATATCCTCGCTAATCCCAAGTTCAACAAGAACTATGTCCTGGTCATGATGTTTGTCATGCCCATGTGGATCAACTTCGTCTTAAGAACCGGTGCCTTACGAGATCTCCTTTCAATCATCCTGACATCAATGGGTACGACAACTGGCGAGCATCCTATTTTCTGCACGATGGTCGGTATGGTCATCAACTATCTTCCTTTCACTATTCTTCCTCTTTATTCGACGATGCTCAAACTTGACAACAGTCAGATTGAAGCCGCTGAAGACTTAGGCTGCAATCCTTTTGAGACTTTCACCCGCTCGATCATTCCTCAGGCCATGCCCGGTGTCGTCTCGGCTTCAATGATGGTCTTTATGCCGACTATTTCCTCTTATGTCATCTCCGATACCCTTTCCGAAGGCAAGATCATGCTGTTTGGAAACTCTATCTATCTATCCTTCTCCAATTCCGATTGGAACGGCGGTTCCTTTATGTCTCTGATTATGTTGATTATCATTTTCGCAGTCATGTTCTCAACCCGTAAATTCCAGGGAAACGATGAAAGGAAGGCATCAGCATGGTAACTAAAAAGATCTTCGCCTACACTTATGTGTATCTGATTCTCCTGCTTCTTTATCTTCCTATCTTCTACCTTATCGCCTTTTCATTTACGACCTCCGACGTCTTAGGTCAGTGGACAGGTTTTTCATTCCAGCTCTACCCTGACTTGTTCAAAAACGAAGAGATCATGCGTGCTTTGGGGAATACCCTGATCATCGCCTCTATCTCTGCCGTTGTCTCCACTCTGATTGGAGGCTTAGGAGCAATCGGCATCTATTACTGCAAGAAAGGCTTCCGCACTTTTGCCGAAAACGTCAATCAGATTCCAGTAGTCAATGCCGAAATCGTCATGGCCATGTCTCTGACTGTCATGTTCGTCTTTATCGGACAGCATTTCTTCAAGGGCGAATCCATCTTCAGCTTCTGGACTTTGCTGATCGGTCATTGCTGTCTGGCTATACCTTTTGTCTATCTCAACGTCAAACCTAAGCTTCAGCAGATGGATCCTGCTCTCTATGAAGCTGCTATGGATTTAGGTTCAACCCCGACTAAAGCCATCCACCGTGTCATCATCCCTCAGATTCTTCCCGGCTTATTGGCCGGTCTGCTTCTTTCCTTCACCCTCTCCCTCGATGATTTCATCGTCACTGCCTTCACCAGAGGCTCAGGCCTATTAAGCGGAACCAGTCAGATTGAGACTCTGTCGACTTTAGTCCAGTCCAAGATCAAGAAGGGCAGTGTCCCTCCGGAAATGAGAGCTTTGACGACCCTCATTTTCCTCTTAGTCTTAGTCATCGTTGTCGGATACTCCATCAAGGTCAATGTCACCAATAAGAAGAAAGCCAAGGGATTTGGCAATTCCCACGCTAAAAAGAGGGCCATGTTCAATGTTTCACCGCTCAACTGAAAAAGCTCTGGCCTTAATGGCCGCTCTCTTGATCATCTCGACCGACAGTGCCGCTATCGGTGAGACTTCCTATAGACAGGCAAATAAGCTTTTTGCCGCTACGGGAGAAGCCACTGTCTTAAACGTCTACAACTGGGACGATTACATCGCGCCGGATGAAAAAGACGCTGCCGGAACTGTAACCGAAAAAGGTCTGATTGCCAAATTCGAAGATTACTGTCTTGAAAAAGGACAGAATGTCAAAGTCAACTATTCAGTGTTCGACACCAATGAGACGATGCTCTCGGAATTAAAGACCGGTAAAGCCCAATACGACCTCATCTGTCCTTCTGACTATGTAATTCAGAAGATGATCAGCGAAGAGCTGATCGTCCCTTATGGCACTGATTCGACTCCTAACTATGACAAGTATGTCTCTCCCTATATCAAAAGCAAGATCAACACCATCGAAGTCGGTGACAAGAAAGTCAGCGACTATGCCCGCGGATATATGTGGGGAACCTTGGGAATCCTCTATAACGACAACTATCAGGGATGCTCGGTCCCGGCTAAGGAGATGGATGCCGATATGACTTCCTGGCTGAGTCTCTGGGACAGCAAATACAAGAATCTGCTTTCCATCAAAGACGCCATGCGTGATACCTATGAAGTCGGTATCATGAAGACTTATGATCAGGACTTCAGTCTTGAAGGCAAACACTATGACGGTTTCAGCACCCTGAAAAGCAAATACGACAAGGGCGAACTCACCGATGTAGAATACAACGAGAAAGTATCAGTTCTCTTCAACCTCTGCGACGACGTGACTATCGGCAAAGTCGGTGATGATCTCAAAGTTCTCAAGGACAACGCCTTCGGCTTTGAAGTCGACTCAGGCAAGACTGATATGGCCTCTGGAAACAAATTCGCCATCAATGTCGCCTGGTCGGGAGATGCCGCCTATGCCATGGATCAGGCCGACGAAATCAACGAGTCTAAGAAAGAAGGAGAAAGAAAGACCATCCTCAAGTATTCTCTCCCTGAGACTGGAGCCAACATCTGGTTTGACGGCTGGGTCATCCCCAAGAATGTCCAACATAAGGAATTAGCCGAAGAATTCGTCGACTTCCTCTCAACCCCTTCTATTTCTGCTCAGAACATGAATTATATCGGCTATACTTCCGTCATCGCCGGCGATGACATTCTCTCCCTGATACAAAACTGGTATGACTTACGCTGGGATGAAAATCTCAATGACGGAGAAGGCGGGATGGATGAGAATCTTGTCAACGACTACACTCTGGTCAATTCAAAAGACATCAGCTCTCTGACCGATGAAGAAAAAGCCGCCTCCTATTATCAGAAAGACATCAGCTACTTCTTCGAAGGAACTCTAAACGATCACAACATCTCAGAAGCTGTCTTCTGCCTGACAGCTGACACCAAAGACCGTCAGTTCGATACCCAGTACCCAGACAGCACCAAGCTTCCCGGTTTAGCCGTCATGGCTGACTTCGGAAGTCAGAATGCCTCAGTTCTGATCATGTGGGAGAACGTCAAAAACACTGCTCTTCCTCTCTGGTCCTATATCGTAATCGCCATCGTAGTTGTTCTTCTTATCGCCTTAGCTGTCTTTAATAAAATCAGAAGAAAAGCTGTCTTAAGAAAGAGACGCGAACGCAAAGAAAACCGCGCCTTGAAAGCAAAAGTTGCCAAGTAAAAAAACAGAACACCGGTCTTAATCAGATTGGTGTTCTGTTTTTAATTAATAAGTTGGTTATAGCGGAAGCTTATATAAACAGATTATTTTTTAAGTCTGCTGATAATATGGTCTACTAATAAAGAAGTAATGTTTATTCCGGTTATCTTTTCAATCTCGGTGAAGAAGGCATTTCCGTTAGCTTCTAAAAAATAAGGTTCTCCGTCGTTGCCGATAGCGATATCGATTCCGGCATAATCAAGATTTAAAGCAGCTGAGGCTTTTAAGGCTGCATCTTTAAACTTAGCAGGAATCGTATCAGTCACATCATATCCTTTACCGCCTAAGGCGATATTGGAACGGAAATCGTTTTTGTTCACTCTCTCCATGCAGGCAACTGCTTTAGAGCCTATGATCATAATCCTGAAATCATGTCCGGCATGACTTGATAAGAATCTTTCATAAAGATGAGGTACCTTCATGTATTCTTTATAAATGTCATCTAATTCCTGTCTATTCTTGATCAGTTTCACCTGTTTTCCTAAA
>DHDT01000042.1:5195-6698 GCA_002399505.1 Caryophanales bacterium UBA4869
TGATCAGTTTCACCTGTTTTCCCAAAGATCCGTGACATTCTTTGAATACCAGAGGATAGGACAGTTCTTTTTCCACTGCCGAAAGAAAAGAATCTACTTTGCTCTTAGCAGGATTGTCTATATAGCAAAGAGGGGCAGGAATCGTAGTGGGAACATTGACACCTTTGTTTTTTAAAGCCAGTATGGCCTTCATCTTGTCATCAGAAAGAATCATCGAATCATAAGAATTGAACAGCGGAATCTGTTCGGATACAACTTTGGCAAGATAGCAGTCCTTATCAAGATCGATCGCAAAAAAATAGTCATCCAGCAAAGGAAGACTGATCTTGTCTCCTTTTGCATAGGGAAGCAAATCGATAGCGTCTCTTATATCACAGACGATTCCTCTCTGGAGGAATTCCTCTGTCAGTCTCTTAGCCTTATAGGTATTATTAGGATTCTCATAATACCCGTTGATGATAATCAGTGCTTTCATTAATATTCAGTTTAAAACCTAACCTTGATATTCTATCATTATTCGTTCATTTATAAACGGCAAGATGGAGAAAACAGGGATTTATCAGCTGTCAAAACAGTAAAAGCTGCATCTTAGACTGATAGATGCAGCTTTTAAAATCTAATCAGAACAATATCAAAATCGTAGTTTTGAGTCTGTTTTCTGTTAAGCTTCTTTTCTCTCGGTTTTGGAATCCAAGAAAGAAGAGAAGGCGAAAGTGATGAAACTAATCAGATAGAAGACAATTCCGACAATACTGGTCTTAGCGGCATCGATCTGTTTAATCGGATGATTGACGGGTATCAGCATCTCTCCCACTACTTCTTCTTTGTCGATGACAAAGAAAATAATGGAGATTATCAGACAGACTGCAAGAACAAAGAAAGCCGGAGTCTCAAGCTTCTTGAGTTTATCTTCAAAGAACCCATAAGACAAAGCACCGGCAATATAGATAATAGATAAGAACAAAACCGTCAAATTAGGAGTGTTGCCGTTGAAATAGCCAGTTGTAGAAACAACTAAGAAGATAATGAACCCTATCATAGCAATCAATGAGGAGACACAGAGCAGGATGTTTCGTAAGGATAGTCTTTTTTTGATTATTTCCAACATGTTATTAATCCTCCTTCTTTCTGAGAACCGTGAAGACGACAGTTGCCGCGAGCAATCCAGCAGTCATGACACTAGTGACGGCAATGGCGGATTTATAGCCGATTCTCCAGGAAGTCTCAAGCTGAACAGTATATGCCTTATAAGAAGAGTTGACTCCATTAAGGGCATTGGAATTAGCTAAAGAATATAAGATGTATTTGATATCTGTGTGAATAGCCTTGGCCATCTCATAGTCACCGGAAAGGCTCTCTGTGTTCCAATATGACAAAGAAGGTTTTCCAAATCCGCAGAAAGCGACAGTGCCGGCTAGGATAGATTCCTTAGGTGCGGCCTTTAAGCTGACACCGGTGAAATCAGTGACTGAATAGCCATTGAATCCCCATTCTTCACGGAGA
>DHDT01000042.1:6861-35502 GCA_002399505.1 Caryophanales bacterium UBA4869
AATTCTGTTATAGGAAGTCATAACTCCCAGAGCACCGAGCTTATAAGTATTGTTTTTAGTCTCATCCTTATAGAAACTGGCAGGTTTTCCCTTGGCAGTGAACATGGCATTGAGATTTCTCAATTCCATTTCTCTGGCCTTCTGCTCATTGGTAAAGACGGCGATACCGGAACGATTGGCTTCCTGATCATTGAAGGCAGCATGTTTGATGTTGACTAAGCATCCTTTTTCCTGAGCGCCTTGGACAACTGCACTGCCTACATAACCGGAAAGAATAGGATCTTCAGAATAGTATTCGCCTCCGCGTCCATTGTATCCGTGACGATGAAGGTTGCCGCCAGGTCCGATGATTATCGGAAGATTCAACAGAAGAGAAGTCTCGCCGATGATGATGTTTCCATTCTCATAGGCAAGTTCCTTATTAAATGAATAAGCAAGATTAGTAGGAGAAGGAGCAGTTCTTGTTCCTAGATAGCTGTCAGCAGATCCATTGACTAAGGCCTCAGAATAATCAGTGAATTTTTCTCCCTGATAAGTAGACTCATTGAGATAATGAGTGTCAGAACCGCCGGGGCCGTCATCTGCCTTGTTTCCGGCATATCCGACAGAGGAGATTCCGGCGATATTATGGAAGGCATTAGAGGCAAAACTGAGGAATTCATCAATAGAGACCTTAGAAGCCAATTCATCAAATCTCTCATCGTCAAAGGCAGCGCCTTTCAAGTCTGCCAAGGTCAAAGTAGAAGTCGTATCTCCAAACTTGACAGCGGAAGTGTCTTCTCCGGTTTTGAGAGTATAGATATCGTTCTTGAGAAGTTCCTTAAGTCTTCCAGTTGCGGTCAGGCCAAGATAATCGGAAGGGAAAGTTCCGTTCCAATCCTTCCTGGTGAAATATGTGACCTTGTCTTCCATGAAATTGTTCAAATCCATCGCATAATCGCCTTCAGTCAACTGATTGGTGATTTCTTTTCCTGTGTCAGAATAACGGAAAGTATTAGAATCAAAATCAGACCAATTCCAACGATATACGCTATCGGCCTTGCCCTCATAGTCCATTCCGTCAGCCACTCTTTTTCCCTGATTGGCAAGAACATTGTTCAGGGCATCATGGGCATTAGAGCCTAAGGCAAAATAATAATCGCCCTGATCAAGAACAAAAGTCTTCGCCTTTGTATAGTCATAAGATGCGATATTGGACATATCGACATTCATGGTTATGGTCTGTGATTCATTAGGCTTAAGAGCATCGGTCTTTTCGAAATCCATCAACTGAATCGATGATTTCTCGACATTGTTTGTCTGATCGTATTCAGTATAGGGAGACTGAGCATAAAGCTGAACTGCTTTCTTGCCAGCGACTGAGCCCGTGTTCTTGACAGTGACTGTCACAGTCGCCGTCTTCTTGTCTCCGGCAATCTTGACCTCATCCAGTCTTTCTTCAAAAGTGGTATAGCTTAATCCATATCCGAAAGGATAAGTAACCTCATCTGAATATTTCCAGGTACCATCAGCAGTAGAAATAGTGTTATCGGCTTTGGTATAAGTCCCGGCTTTGGCTGTGGAGGCTCCGTCGACTTTGTTAACTATATCGTTATATCTGGTCTCATAATAACGATATCCGGAATAGATGCCTTCAGCCTCAACCAGATAGGAATTGACATTCTCGTCCGCGCTGAATTCATCGGCATTAGACCAGGCAGTCTTGCCAAAAGACTGCATAGCGGGATTGGCGAGATTGTTAACAGCGTAGACATCACCAAGATAGGCGCTGGGATTTACAGTTCCGTTAAGAACATCAGCGACACCATAGAAGCCATAGGAACCGGGATAGCCAATCCAGAGAATTGAAGAAATCTGAGGATCATCCTTCAGTTCATCGATTTCCATGGTCGTCGTGGAATTTACCAAGACGATGACTTTTGAAAAGTTGTCTTTGGCTTCTTTGATGATTTCGCGTTCCTTATCGGACAATCCCATGATATTTCCAGTTGTTGTTTCCGGATTCAATCCCGGGACATATTCTTTAGATTCTCCGCCTGGACGTCCGACTACGACAATCGCCGCATCACCATAGGTTGAATATTCGGAATTGTAGCTGGGGTTCAGAGCCGATAATTCAGATTTGCTCAATTCGGCAACTGAATCAGTGACAGTGACATCGGAATATTCAGCCGGAGTGGCTCCGTAGCCTTTTCCTCCCCAGGTCTTGTCTTTAAAGTAGTTTTCATAGGCTTTGAACATGCTGGGATTGATCTGGAATCCACGTTGAGCAAAGGCCTCAAAGATCTTGTTTCCGTTATCGATAGTATTCTTATCAGGAATGGAACCGCCAGAATTACCATAGACAGGAGCATAAGAACGTAATCCCATCATAGTGATCTTGCTGTCTTTCTTAAGAGGCAAAGCATTATTCTCGTTCTTCAAAAGAGCAACGGTTTCCTGACTTTCCCTGATTGAGAGCTCCTTATAGCCTTCAACAGCTTCCTTAGTCGACTTGAACTTGCCCTTAAAATTCCAAGGGTCGGATTGATTGGCATCATCGAGTTTCTCATATCTGGTCTCGCTTGATACTGTTCCCAGTACCTGGTCCAACTGACTTGAATACTTCTCCATCATGGAACCGGCAGTGACAGAACCAGCCAAGAACAAACCTGAGATGATTGTCAATCCACGAAACAGCTTTGGATTCATGTGAATCTCCATTTCTGTCAGAAAGCGATAAAAGTAAGGGCTTTCAGGCAGCAATCACTCTAGCATTCACACTGTAAAGAACTATTCAAGTTGACAAATATTGTCGGTTTTCGTGACACATTCAGTTTGAAAAGAAGGTAACTGGGAGTCAGAAAGAGTCTTATTTCAAAGAGGGGACAGGAATAAGAATCGAGAGATAGAACACGTCGTCTTTCTGCTCCATCTTCAGCTGTCCCTGATATTTTTCAACCAGATACAAAATTGATTTAGAACCATATCCATGATTGATTTCATCTTTCTTCGATGAGATGGGAAGACCGTTTTTGCCAAACTGCAGTAAACTATGACAATAGTTCTCTTCTTGGATAATGACAAAGCCTTTTTGCAGATAAGTCCGCATCTTAATCAATCTGAATTCGCCTTCTTCTTTTTCACAGGCTTCAATGGCATTGTCAAGAATGTTACCGAAAAGTGAGGTGATATCGGATTTATTCATGAAGCTTAAGGAAGTGCCATCGATAATATAAGTGAATCTGATCTTATTGGATGTACAAAGGAGTGATTTCTGAGTGATGACGATATCCATTGCCTGATTGCCAGTCTTGGCAATATCGGAATAAATATCGATGCTCTTTTCTATTTCCTTTGCTGATTCAGTCCGGTCTTCCAAAGACATGCTCCTCATCGACATCAGCTGATTTTTCATATCGTGGAACTTCAGGTTGATAATATCCGTAGTCTCTTTGGAGAGTTCCTGCTGTTTAGCCTGAAGACTCAGCATATTCTCCAAATTGTTTTTCTCATTAGTGAGATTTCTTTCATTGATGACAAGATCAGACAGGTAGGGATAACCTAGCATGATAGTCAAAGTCAGAAGAGCGACTAAGGTCGTATATAGACGATAACTGATGTTCCACTCAGTGACTGACTGAGACAAGAACATCGTGGCAACTACAACAATTGATGCAAAGACAAAAGACCAGAGCTGCCTTTTGTTGAATGTTATCTTTATTTTCATCTTGAGAAGACATAAGAGGAAAACTCCATATACCACGATGTAGACGAAATACTTGATAAGAAGGAGCCAGGCCTTTTCTATCTGTCCGACATTGGGAATAAGATCATAGATAACGCCTAAGATATTCCAGCTCACATGCTGTAAAGCCCAGGCCGCAACACTGGATAAAAGAATCGGAAATATCTTTTCGTCATATAGAAAAAGCCCTAAGACAAAAACAATCGACATGACTATCAGATAAGTATAGTTAAAACCGAATAATGAAAGATTGGGAAGATAGTAGCAGGGGAAGCCAACTGCTGCTCCAACTAAAGCCCTAACCCAGAATAGTTTTCTTTTCTTTGCATAGAAAAGAACAATCAGCATGGCAATATATAATTCCAGGAAGAAACTATACTGACCCCAAAGAATGATGACTCCGATTAAATTGTTTTCGTTCATGCTTTAGGTAAGAAGCTCTCTGAATAAACTGAATTAAGTTTAATCATGACTTCCTTTCTGTGAGAACGACTGACGATAATTCGACTATCATCTTCCATTATCAGAACTTCCCCCTGTACCGACTTAACCTTTTTAATATTGACCAGACAGCCGGAATTGCATTTGAAGAAAATTTCTTCACTGATGATCTTCTCAATTTTTGTCAGAGAAAAACGAAATACAACGTCAGGTTCATCGACAAGGTGAATACATACATCATGTTTGATCATCTCAAAGAATAGAACATCTTCAGCCTTGAATTTTCTGACAGCACCATGAATATTCAAAACAAACTCGCTGTTCTTCGAAGAAAGAACAGTCTTTTCAACCCGAGACATAGCTAGGGAAAAATCTGCATAGGTCATCGGCTTAAGAATAAAATCCAAGGCCTCAACCTTATAGCCTTCAATAGCATATTGCGGAAGATTAGTGACAAAAATCAAAACAGTGTTGAATCCAGTCTTTCTCAGCTTGACTGCCGTCTCCATTCCGTTGATGCCAGGCATATCAATATCCATAAAGGCCAAATCAAATAATGAAAGATTGCTCTCTAAAAAATCAAATCCGCTAGTAAAGGAAGTGACCTCAAAAATAATTTCTTTTTCAGAACAATAGCGCTTGATCATTCCTATAGTGAGATCAATCTGTTTCTCTTCGTTTTCAATAATTGCGATTCTAAGCATATTTTCATTTTACTTTGCAGTAAGCATATAGTCAAACAAGTTATAGAGTTTTGAAATGATGACTGAAAAATTATATAAACAAGAAATATACGTATAATATCTCACTTATGATATTTAATAAATTATACCTATATAAATTTTACTTCATTAATTTCCATCTTCATTTTTAAAATAAAAAACGGCGTTATCAATTGCTATTGTTCTTCTCAGTTTCTTTAAAGTATTAACTATTTATGCAATGAATAAACCATGCCTTCTCAAATAATCTCCTTATTGGGAAAAGACAAAAAACAGCAAAAACAAACTTGTTTTTTTACAATTTATCCTTGTTGTTTATCGAATAAAATATGTAAAACCCTCCATATCTATGGGCAAAATCAAATAAAACTTGCAAAAACGAGTCTCAGACACTATACTTATAAGGCTGTAAATATATCGCGGGGTAGAGCAGTGGTAGCTCGTCAGGCTCATAACCTGGAGGTCGCAAGTCCGAATCTTGTCCCCGCCACCATGTAAATAATCTCCGTCTCAACTGACGGAGTTTTTTTGTTTCACAAGAAAAGCCGCTTTAACGCGGCTTTTCATTCTTCATTGAATTTTATTAATTGGAACGTTTCTTTCCCCAGAAAAACAAAGCGACTGTTCCAGGTCCGGTGTGAGCACCGATAGTAGTTCCGACTGAATAGATCTCAACTTTTCCTTTGAGATTAGGGAAATTTGTTTCAACCATTTCAGCAACCGGTTTTGCCAAGTCCATGCAATCAGACTCAGAAATATAGCATTTATCAGCATACTGAAGACCGTCATCGGCGAATTCAGTCATCTTTTTGAAAATAGCCTTCTCGACATTCTTGATTCCTCTGATCTTTTCACGAGGCACCAAGTGGCCCTGCTCATCCATATTGAGGAGAGGGCAGATATGAAGCATAGTCCCCAAGAATCCGGAGGCCTTGCTGATTCTTCCGCCTTTGACGTAATACTTCAAATCGGTAGAGAAGAACCAATGATGAAGTCTGAGCTTGTTGTCTTCGGCAAAAGCTCTGACTTCATCGATAGCTTTGCCTTCGTCTCTCAAATCTGCAAGTTTATCCATCAATAACCCGTATCCCGATGAGGCGCCCAGAGAATCGACAATATAAATCTTTCTGCCGGGGAATTGTTCTTCCAAGATAGATTTGGCCGTACAGGCTGAATTATAGACTCCTGATAAACCAGAAGATAAGGAAATATGAAGAATATCTTTTCCTTCTTCTAAGAAAGGCTTGAAATAATTGACGAATTCACCGACAGATAACTGAGAAGTCTTGGTATCGGCACCATCAGCCATAGCCTGATAGAAATCATGAAAAGGAACAGTCTTGCCAAAATCATCAGTGTATTCTTTTCCATTAATGAAGAAATGGAACAACGCTACTTTAATATCTCTTTCCTGATAATGTTCGTAAGTGAGATCACTAGTCGAACAGCAACTGAGAATGAAATCCGCCATTTATTTCCTCCATCTGCGAAAATGTGTTTTCGCTACCATTTAGTTTACACTGACAAAAGAAAAAAGCAAAGTAAGTAAAACGTTTATATAGCATTTATCGCATATTTGGTTTTGTTTTAAAACTAATCAAAAGAAAGCGGTTCGTTTTACCACATAAGATGGTGATTCTGTTATAAAATCTACAACGTGAAATTGGGGGCTATCAATCATGAACGAAAATGAAAACACTGCTTATCAGGGATTCAAAGGACGTCTTTGGAAAGAAGAGATCAATGTACGACAGTTCATTCAGGATAACTACACTCCCTATGACGGAGATGAGTCTTTTTTAGAAGGTCCGACCAAAGCCACAGATCTGCTCTGGAATAAAGTTGCCTTTCTTCAGAAAGAAGAGAGAAGGAAAGGCGGAGTACTCGATATGGAGACTCATATCGTCTCTTCTCTGACTAGTTATGGCCCGGGCTATATCGATGAAAAACTCAAAGATTATGAGAAGATTGTCGGTCTTCAGACTGATAAGCCTTTAAAGCGTGCTTTCATGCCCTATGGCGGAATAAAGATGGCTGAAGAAGCTTTGACAACATATGGATATACACCAGATCCTGAGTTGCACAAGATCTTCACCGAATACCATAAGACTCATAATGACGGCGTCTTTGATGTTTATACTCCCGAGATGATGAAATGCCGTCATAACAAGATCATCACTGGTCTTCCAGATACCTATGGAAGAGGAAGAATAGTAGGCGATTATCGCCGTATTGCTCTTTATGGCATCGATTGTCTTATCGCTGACAAGAAGAATGATTACGCTGAATCAACTGACGGAACTATGACTGATGAAGTCATTCGTCTACGTGAGGAAATCAGCATGCAGGTCAGAGCCTTAGAAGACATGAAGAAGATGGCCAAAGCCTATGGATACGATATCTCCAAGCCAGCAAGAGACAGCCAAGAAGCTGTTCAGTGGCTGTATTTTGGATACTTGGCTGCCATCAAGACTCAAAACGGAGCGGCCATGTCAGTCGGCAGAATATCTACATTCTTAGACATCTATATCCAGCGTGATCTCAAAGAGAACAAAATCACTGAGAAGGATGCTCAGGAATTGATTGATCATCTCGTCATGAAGTTCAGAATGGTTAAATTTGCTCGTATTCCTTCCTATAACCAACTTTTCTCTGGAGACCCAGTATGGGCAACCTTGGAAGTAGCTGGAATGGGTGATGATGGAAGAAGCATGGTAACAAAGAACGATTTCCGTTTCCTCCACACTCTCGAGAATATGGGACCGGCTCCTGAACCTAACCTGACTGTCCTCTGGTCTTCAAGACTTCCAGACGGATTCAAAAAATATGCTTCTTTGATCTCTGTCAAAACTTCCTCAATTCAATATGAAAATGATGATATCATGCGCCCAGTATGGACGGATGACTATTCAATCTGCTGCTGTGTCTCAGCCACCCAGACTGGTAAGGAGATGCAGTTCTTCGGAGCCAGAGCCAACTTAGCCAAATGTCTTCTTTACGCCATCAACGGAGGCGTTGATGAAATGACTCATCAGCAAGTCGGCCCTTCCTATCAGCCTATCTCTTCCAAATACCTGAATTATGTTGAAGTACTCAGCAAATACGATATGATGATGGACTGGCTGGCAGGAATCTATGTCAATACTCTCGATGCCATCCAATACATGCATGACAAATACTACTATGAAGCGGCTGAGATGTCTTTGATCGACACTGATGTCAGACGTACCTTTGCAACCGGTATCGCCGGTTTCTCCCACGTCGTCGACTCTTTATGTGCAATCAAATATGCCAAGGTTGAAGCAATCAGAGATGAAAAAGGCATCACTGAGGACTTCAAGATCGAGGGAGATTTCCCCCGTTACGGAAATGACGACGACAGAGCCGATGATATCGCCATCAAGTTGCTCCACACTTTCATAACCAAGGTCAAGAAACATCATACTTATCGTAATTCCGAACCGACAACCTCAATTTTGACCATCACCTCCAATGTCGTCTACGGAAAAGCAACTGGCACTTTGCCAGACGGCAGAGAAGCCGGAAAACCTCTCTCTCCCGGTGCCAATCCCAGCTATGGCGCTGAACAAAACGGCTTATTGGCCTCTTTGAATTCAGTAGCTAAGCTCCCTTATGAATATGCTCTGGATGGTATCTCCAACACTCAGACTATTAATACCGGTGCCCTTGGCCATGACGATAATGAGAGAAAAGCTAATCTCTCTCAAGTATTAGATGGCTATTTCAATCAGGGAGCCCATCATCTCAATGTCAATGTCTTTGGCAAAGAAAAACTAATCGACTGCATGAATCATCCTGACAAAGAAGAATACTCGAACTTCACTATCCGTGTCTCAGGATACGCAGTCAAGTTTATCGACCTGACTAAGGAACAGCAGCTGGATGTCATTTCCAGAACCTGCCACGAAAGAATGTGAAAGAAGCAATAGGCTATTATCAATCCATAGAATCATTCGCCTTAGTGGACGGGCCTGGTGTCAGATCCATCCTCTTTTTGCAAGGCTGCAATATGAGATGCCTGTTCTGTCATAATCCGGATACCTGGAATCTGAAAAACGGCAAACCCATCACTGCAAGAGAAGCTCTGGACCTGCTCATCCGCTACAAGCCCTACTGGGCCGATCACGGCGGAATAACGATATCAGGAGGAGAGCCTCTTCTCCAGATGGATTTTCTGATTGAATTCTGCCGACTGGCCAAGGAAAACAATATCACGACTGTTATCGACACAGCCGGAGAACCTTTCTGTTTAGATGAACCATTTTTCGGTAAATTCAAGGAACTCCTAAAATATACCAACCTCATCATGCTGGATATAAAATGTTTCGACAATGACAGGCATATACAGCTGACTGGAAAGACGAATGAGAACATCATCGACATGTTCTGCTATCTTTCTTCTGTCAGTTTCCCCATCTGGATCAGACAGGTTCTCCTGCCTTCCTATACCGATGATGAGGAAATTTTGAAACAGACTGGTCAGTTTATTGAGTCTCTTTCCAATGTAAGAAGAGTCGAAGTCCTTCCTTATCATACTTTGGGAATCCCAAAATATGACAGACTGGGGATTCCCTACAGATTAAAAGGAATAGAACCTCCCTCAAAAGAAAGCATCAAAAAAGCAGAGACACTATTGAAAACAAAGAACTATCAAGACTATCTGTCTGACTGACTACTTGAGATAAAACGAGGCGTCAGAGCAGTAAGAGCGGAGATTATTGAAACAGTCAGAAAGAGGAAAACCGTCTACTAAAGTATGACTGACGGTAATATTGACTACCACATGGTATAATCCGTCTTCTTTCTTCATGTACTTGCCAATGACGATTCTAGGCACAGACATGCTTTCATAGTTTTTGGCAGGAATCGGATGATTCATGGAGATGAAATCAATCATCGGATTGTCCGAACAATAGATGACGTCAGTTCTTTTCGAAAATGAATCAGTGTTGAGCTCATCGCTTACTTTTTGCTTCTTCAAAGAATCGATGCTGTTTCTCACTGCCTTATAAAAGCCCTGATAATCATCTGCCAATTCACATCCGCCGTTTTGATAGACGCCTTCATCAGACATGACAGTATAGGAAGGATTGATTTTATCATAGAGATATACGTGTCCGTCTTCTTCTCTAAGTCTCATCTCCGGAACGGAATTGACAGCCTTGATTATCAGATAAAGGAAAGCGATAAAGAATGATTCTTTCCTTTCTTTGCATATCTTGACAACCTTATCTATATTGATATCAACATTGAAACCATAAGTGGGATCAGGAAAAGTATGAAACCAATTGTATTGATTTCTTTTCTTATAAACCTTCATGTCTATTTCTGTTTTCATTTTTAATTCTCGCAATTGATTTTAATCTATTAATAAATAAAGGTAAAGAAAGAGAAGACTATTTATACTTCTTCATAGAAGAATAACAATTGAGCCTAAATGAATTGAGCGAAAGAATTTTAAATTACTCAGTTAGTGATTCATAGTAATTATTCACAGCATTTGGAAATAAGAATTCATTTTCTTTTCATCTTTAAATCACCGTTTTGGGAATTAACAAAGTAATTGAAGTTCTATGGAATATGGTCTAGTAGTTCGAATGCCCTTTCCTTTTCAAGTAATGAAAGCTTTTTGCAATTTACTAAATCGAATGATTTAAACACTTATTAATAGGATTTTGTATGTGATATTGCTTTTTGCCGAAAATCATTTCTCCGTTACAGCATGACTTATTGCTATCATTGATTATAAAGACATTTTGGTCGTTGAACCATTGCTCTTATAGATAATTAGATGTTTGCGAAGATCTTTTCGGTCTTTGAATACATCTCTGTTTTCCGGCTTTGGTCTTTCCGTTCTTCTTGATGTCGGTGGCTCCGCAGTGAGGGCAGCAGCAAAAATCGTTCGCATGAAAGGTGCGGCCGTCAAAAGACTTGATACATGAATCTATAACTTTTTTCTTCTTTTCGGACAGTTCAGGAATCGGAATTGAAGGGAATTGTTATATTGTCATCATGGCGGACTCTTGAACAGTCACAATGTAACGGGAAGATTATACTGCTTATAAGTCAGACAGCAACATTTTGGTTTATCCTTCTCTATTGTTTTGATACAAAGCAGAATGAATTGGCATATAAAAAGCTGATGCTTTTGTTATCAGATAACTCAACCTTATTGTTTATCTTCTTTTCGATCAAAGGGTTTGTTGAATGAACCTATCTCGATTAAATTTCCTTCTGGGTCAGCGATATAACAAGTCCTTTGCCCCCAGGGCTCGGTTGTCGGTTCTAGTACTCCTGTAGCGCCTTTTGAAGTTACTTCTTTATAACAAGCATCGACTTCTTCAAACGTATCCACATAAAGGGCGAATTCAAAGTGACCGTTCAAACCTTTCAAGTACTCGTATTTATGAGAGGTCATCTTCTCAAAGTCATTTCTTCTATACAGCATAAACAGAGTTCCGTCTTTAATCAGATAGACGTTCTCGGCATCTTCACTTTCCTTTATCTCAAACCCCAATACATCTCTATAGAATCTGACCATCGTCGGCATATCTTTGACGAATAGGCCGAATCCATCAAGTCTGGTTTTCATATTGTAGTTTCCTTCCATCAATTACTTTTTTAGTCATACCCAAACACTCATTTTGGGATATGACAGCAAGTACCATTATACCTGATTTTGTCATACCATAATTTTTTCAACATTCTTCTCAGATAGACTTGATAATACTCAGGAGTGTTTTCCTAATGGTTGAATTGTTTGTAATGGCATCGATAAAAAATTGAATTATATTTAAAACATAGTCTACATCTCCGGATGGAAAAATGGTTTTTATTATATTCAGTGGAAAACTCAAGGCCGTTCAAGCCCAGCATACTCTTATACTTTCCATTAAGAACCAATTTAATGTCTAAACTAAAAAGCAGAAATAAAAAAGCCTCAATATTACATTGAAGCAATTATATGTCTATGGAGCGGCCAACGGGAATCGGACCCGCGTATGCAGCTTGGGAAGCTACCGTTCTGCCACTGAACTATGGCCGCAAACAAAGTCAGGCCCCGAACAAAAGGGCCTGACTTAAGATACTTACTTCAGAAGCTGATTGGAATCATCGCTAGGAGCGACAGGCGGGATAGGGGCGTTTTCAGGATCTTGATCGTTTGGGAAGTTTCCTTCCTCATCTTCATCATCAAGAGGGATGAGAGGTTTAAGACCAGTACCGGCAGGGATAAGCTTGCCGATCATGACGTTCTCCTTGAGACCACGTAAGTAATCGACCTTGCCCTTGATGGCAGCATCGGTTAAGACGCGAGTGGTTTCCTGGAAGGAAGCAGAGCTTAAGAAGGAGTCGGTGTCCAAAGCAGCCTTGGTGATACCCATGACAACAGGACGGCCGACAGCCGGGTTACCGGCATGAGCCAAGACCTTCTGGTTCTTTTCAGTGAATTCGACAGGGTTGACCTTCTGACCAGGAAGCATATCGGTATTGCCGGAGTTGATGATAAGGAGACGGTTAGTCATCTGACGGACAATGATTTCGAGATGCTTATCGGCAATCGGAATATTGTTACCGGCATAAACAGCCTTGACTTCCTTGATGAGGTAGTTTCTGACAGTGGCGAGGTTAGTGCACTCAAGAAGTTCCTTAGGATTGATATGACCCTTAGTCAAAGCCTGACCGGCGACAACTGTGTCACCGACTCTGACAGTCGGGACAGCATTAGGATAATCGTTGTAAGTCTTTTCTTCTAGATCATTGCGGATGAGGAAACTATGTTTAGTTCCCTTATCCTGGATATCGACAACTACACCACTGATAGTGGTGATGGTAGCCAGATCCTTGGTCTTAGGATTACGTACTTCAAGCAATTCCTGGACACGAGGGAGACCGGTAGTGATATCCTTCTGACCGGCGACACCGCCAGTGTGGAAGTTCTTAAGAGTAAGCTGAGTGCCAGGTTCACCGATGGACTGAGCAGCCATGATGCCGACAGTATCGCCGATAGCGGCTAACTGACCGGTAGCGAGGTTACGTCCATAGCAGTGGATGCAGACGCCATCAGTGGATTCGCAGGTGAGAAGTGATCTGATTTCGACGGAAGTGATGCCGGCTGCGACAACCTTGCCAGCCAACTCTTCGTCCATGAAGGTATTTTCAGGAACGATGATTTCACCGGTTTTGGGATCGACGATGTCATGCATCGAGAATCTTCCGACCAGACGATCATAGAGAGAGCAGATAAGAGCATTGCTGTTAGTCTCATCTCTCAGCTCAGTGACAGTCAAACCGCTGTTGCAGTGGCAGTCTTCTTCACGGATGACGACGTTATGGGAGACATCGACCAAACGTCTGGTAAGATAACCAGAGTCGGCAGTCTTCAAAGCGGTATCGGATCCGTTCTTACGGGTACCATGAGTGGAAGTGAAGTATTCGGAGACGGAAAGACCATCAGCGTAGCAGGAGGTGATAGGTACTTCGATAGTACGTCCGGCAGCGTCGACCATGCAGCCCTTCATACCGATCAACTGCATGTAGTTATCATGAGAGCCACGGGCTCCAGATTCCATCATCATGAACATCGGGTTACGAGGAGCATCAGCCATACGCTTATCGAGCATGCTGTTGATATCGTGATCCTTGACATTTCCCCAATACTTGATAACAGCATCGTGACGCTGTTCTTCAGTGAAGAAGCCTAAGTCAAACATCTGATCGATATGTTCTACATCCTTCATACCCTTCTCATAGAGGTTATCACGGCCCTTGAGAGGCTCGATATCATCAAGAGAGATGGTAAGTCCGGATTTAGTGCAGTAATCGAAGCCCTGGTTCTTGAAGGCATCCATAATATGAGCGGTTTTGACAGCTCCGTACTTTCTGAATACGAAGTCCATCATAGTCTCGATGCCCTTCTTGTTGATAGGTGCACGTAAAGGCTGGATGTGAGCATATTCCTTGAAGACATCAAAGTCATCTCCGTCATGGAACTTGCCGGCCTTGATGACAGCATCATAAGCCGATTTGACAGTGACAAAGAATTCATCAGGAGTAGCTGAGAAGTTCTTGACATAATCACCCTTGGCAGATTTGGCACCCTTGACAGGGAAGTTGATGTAGGGGAAGTCGGCGGGGAAGATAGAGTTGAAGATAAGCTTTCCGACTGTGGTGAAGATATAAGACTTGAGCTGAGTCTCAGAAAGACAGCCCTTGCCTAAGCGCTTGGCCGGGACAAAGATTCTGGTTCTGAGAGTGAGAAGTCCGTTTTCGTAAGCCAAGATGGCAGTGTCGATATCGGAGAAAACCTTTCCTTCGTATTTCTGATAAGAAGTGAACTTATCAGCCATGACAGTATCGTTTCTCTTGGTGTAGTACTTGACATACATCTGATCAAGAGCGATATCGTCTTCCAAAGTGAGATAGTAGTTTCCGAAAATCATATCCTGAGAAGGAACGCAGATCGGTTTGCCGTCACTGGGCTTGAGAATGTTCTTGTTGGCGATCATCAAGGTCATGGCTTCAGCCTGGGCCTGACGGGAAAGCGGAACGTGGACAGCCATCTGGTCACCATCGAAGTCGGCGTTGAATCCAGGGCAGACAAGAGGATGTAAACGGATAGCCTTGCCGTCGATTAAGATAGGACGGAAAGCCTGAATACCAAGACGGTGAAGAGTAGGAGCACGGTTGAGAAGGACAGGATGGTTCTTGGCGATGAATTCGATGGCGTCAAAGACGCGAGGATCCATAGCGGCAATCAATTCATCGGCCTGACGCTGAGAAGTGACATTGAGTTCCTTGTTCTTCAAAAGGTAGCTGGCGATGAAAGGACGGAAAAGCTGAACGGCCATCTCACGAGGCAGACCGCATTCATCCATATTGAGAGTCGGACCGACAGCAATAACTGAACGTCCGGAATAGTCGACACGCTTTCCTAACAAGTTCATACGGAAACGTCCCTGTTTGCCCTTTAAAGTAGAGGACAAAGACTTCATCGTAGTTCCGTTGATGGAAGAAGTAGGCTTATTACGTCTGTCATTATCGATTAAAGCATCGACAGCTTCCTGAAGCATACGCTTTTCGTTGATGAGAATAAGGTTAGGTGCATGCTCTTCGATTTCTCTCTTGAGACGATTGTTCTTGATGATGACCTGACGATAGAGATCGTTCAGATCTGAGGTGGCATAACGGCCGCCGTCAAGCTGCATCATAGGACGGAGATCTGGAGGAATGACGGGTAAAACCGTCATAACCATCCACTCAGGCTTGACACCTGAATTCTTGAATGACTCCAAGACTTCAAGTCTCTTGATGGCCTTGATTCTCTTCTGGTTCTTTTCGCCCACTGAGCTTCTGAGATCCTTGGAGACTTCTTCGATTTCCTTGTCGAGATCGATTTCCTTCAAGAGCTTCAGGGCAGATTCAGCGCCGATGCCGAATTCAGCACCAGTATAACGATTGACAAACTTGCTGACAGTGATGAAATCCAAAGGCTGAGATATCTTGTGAATCTTGTCGATATAATCCAAACCTCTAGCATAATCATCATCCCCATCATGAAGCTTTCCGCCATTGAGGATTTCAGTATCGATGACCTGAGCAAAGACTTCACGGGCATTTCTCTCATCGAGAACCTGACGATAGCGGAGAATCTTGGAGATACCAGGATTGGTGACGATATGAGAAACGAAATAGATTACTTCTTCTAACTGCTTAGGAGGAATGCCTAAGACCAATCCCATCTTGGACGGGGCGCCTTTGACATACCAGATATGAGCGCAGGGGAATGCTAAATTGATGAAGCCCATACGTTCACGACGGACAGCCTTGCAGGTTACTTCGACACCGCACTTTTCGCAGATCTTGCCTGCGAAAGAGGGCTTCTTGTAATGTCCACAGTGACATTCATAGTTTTTGACAGGACCGAAAATTCTCTCACAGAAGAGTCCATCCGGTTCCGGTTTCTGAGAACGGTAGTTGATGGTTTCAGGCTTGGTGACTTCACCGCGACCCCATTTGTGGATTTCATCAGGGCTGGCCAGAGTGATTTTGATCGAACTAAGCTTATTGAGATCAAACATGTTTCCCGACCTCCTTACTTGTCATCCTCAGCATTATCGTTCTTAGGAAGATCGAAACGCTGGTTATCTTCTTCGTCGTTATTAGTCATATTGTCGAGAAGGTCATCGTCGAGATGAGCATTCTTGGCATTTTCCATCTCTTCTCTTTCTTCACGCTTGGTGTCGAAGTTGACAGCATCGTGACGGAAGTGACGAGATTCACGATCGGCTTCTTCAGCCATATCGTTGACATTGATGATATTGTTCTTGTCATCGAAGAGTGAGACATCAATAGCCAGACCCTGGAGTTCCTTGATGAGAACTCGAGTAGCTTCAGGCATATTAGGCTTAGGTACTTCATTGCCGCGGATAATGGCATCGTAAGTCTTATTACGACCGACCATATCATCGGATTTGATAGTAAGCATTTCCTGTAAGGTGTAAGCAGCACCATAAGCTTCCAGAGCCCAGACTTCCATTTCGCCGAATCTCTGACCGCCGTTTTGGGCCTTGCCGCCCAAAGGCTGCTGAGTAACAAGAGAATACGGTCCGATAGCACGGGCATGAAGTTTATCTTCAACCATGTGGTCGAGCTTGATCATGTACATGACACCGACAGCGATACGGGAATCATATCTCTCACCGGTCTGACCATCGTAGAGGATAGTCTTTCCATCAGAGTCGATATGAGCAGCTTGCATGAACTGGGCGATTTCCTCATTGGTGGCACCATCGAAGACAGGGGTGGAAATCTTAATACCCAACTTTTTGCAGGCGAAACCTAACTGAACTTCAAGAACCTGACCGATATTCATACGGGAAGGAACACCCATAGGTGAGAGAAGAATGTCGACAGGAGTGCCATCGGGCATATACGGCATATCTTCGACAGGTAAAACCTTGGAGATAACACCTTTATTTCCGTGACGTCCGGACATCTTATCGCCGACCTGGATCTTTCTCTTCTGGACAACATTGACCTTGACAGACTCTAAGACATCAGGCGGAAGTTCATCACCCTTGGCGCGACTGAAAGTCTTGACATCCAAGACAATACCGGCACCGCCATGAGGAACCTTCAGAGAAGAATCCTTGTCTTCATCGCTCTTAGAACTGAAGATGGACTTGAGCAGGTGATCGTTATTAGTTTCAGTGACTTCACCCTTAGGTGTAGTCTTTCCGACTAAGATATCGCCTTCCTTGACTTCAGTGCCAGGGATAACAATACCGCGTTCATCAAGATAGGCCTTCTTTTCATCAGCGAGGTTAGGAACATCACGAGTGAAGTCCTCGTCGCCGAGCTTGGTCTTTCTTCTTTCGACGGTGTATTCTTCGATGATGATATTGGTGAAGAGGTCATCAGTGATGCAGCGGTTGGAGATAAGGACGGCGTCTTCATAGTTGTATCCGTGCCAGGTAGTGAAGGCGATTAGGACGTTTTGTCCTAAAGCCAACTCACCATCCTCCATAGAAGGACCATTGGCGATGATCTGATCAGCCTTGATTTCATCTCCGACTTTGACGATCGGCTTCTGGTTGATGCAGGTACGTTTGTTGGAACGCAAGAACTTACGAAGATTGTAAGTCTTGACTAAGCCGTCATCCTGTCTGATTTCAATCTTGGTGCCATCGACATAGGTGACAACACCGGCAGTTGAGGCAATCAAAGCTTCACCAGAGTCATGAGCGATCTTCTCTTCAAGACCGGTTCCGACAAAAGGTGAATGAGGCTGTAAAAGAGGAAGAGCCTGACGCTGCATATTAGAACCCATCAAAGCACGTTTGCCATCATCGTTTTCTAGGAAAGGAATACAGGCAGCGGCGATGGAGACAATCTGCTTAGGAGAAGCATCAATCAAATCGACTTCTTCAGCTCTGGCATTGATGTATTCGCCGTTATAACGGGCAGAAATGACAGCATCGACAATTTTGTTAGTCGTAGGATCGATATCGGCGTTAGCCTGAGCGATCTTATGATTCTTTTCGCCATCGGCGGAAAGATAGACAACATGAGAGGGATCACTGTCGACAATACAGTTATTGACAGGACGATAAGGAGTTTCGATGAAACCATATTCGTTGATTCTGGCATAGCAGGCGAGGTTAGAGATCAAACCGATATTCTGGCCTTCAGGAGTTTCGATAGGGCAGATTCTTCCGTAGTGAGTAGGGTGGACATCACGGACAGCGCTAGAAGCACGGTCACGAGTCAAACCGCCATGACCCAAAGCAGAAAGACGTCTCTTGTTGGTAAGTTCGGCTAAAGGGTTAGTCTGATCCATGAAAGTAGATAAGGAATCAGAATTGAAGAACTGATTGACAGCAGAAGTCAAAGCCTTGATATTGATCAAAGAAGAGATAGTGAGCTGTCCTAAATCAGAAGTGGACATTCTATCGTGAATGGTTCTCTTCATTCTGGAAAGACCGGCACGGAACTTATCCTGGATAAGTTCGCCGACACAGCGGACTCTCTTATTTCCTAAATGATCGGTATCATCGACTTCGCCGATGCCATCGATGAGATTGAGCATGTAGCTTAAAGAGGCGATGATATCAGCAACAGTGATATGAGTGAGGTTGATGCTTAAATCAGTACCGACAATATTGATGATCTTATCAGTTCCGAAAGGATCCTTGACCTTGACGATATTGACAGTGCTGTTGGTATCAAGTTCAGAACTGCAGGACAGAGTGACCTTATTCAAAGAGTTGTTCTCAAAGAACTTGTCAGCCTGAAGCTTGTTGACATCTTCGATAGAAAGACGGTGGTTGGCTTCAAAGACAATTTCACCGTTGTCATCGATTAAGTCTTCAGCTAAAACCTGACCGGGAAGACGATTATAGATGCCGAGTTTTTCCTGGATCTTAAATCTGCCGGCCTTGCCTAAATCATAGTGTTCATTATCGAAGAAACGCTGTTTAAGCATCAAAGTGGCACTCTCAATAGTATAAGGTTCACCTGGACGCAGTTTCTTGAAGATATAGATGACAGCATCATTGGCACGGGCTCTGGCACTCTTATCAGGAGTAACAGGGTTCTTTTCGATAGCTTCATTTAAGAAGTTATTGTCGCCAAAGATTGCTCTCAGACCAGTGATGACACCGGAAGATTCTCCATTAGGGCTAGCAGGAAGGGAATCATCGGAAAGATTACCGCTATCGGAAACTAAGCCTAAAGCTCTCAAAAACACCAAAGCCGGAACCTTTTTCTGTTTATCGATACGGACAGAAATATAGTCACGGTTATCAGTGAGATACTCAAGCCAGAAACCTCTGGTAGGAATGATATCACTGCCATAGGCGATGGAATTTTCGTTCTTAGAGGAATCATCGTTCTTT
The DNA here is from genome assembly GCA_002399505.1 of Caryophanales bacterium UBA4869. Classification (GTDB taxonomy): domain Bacteria; phylum Bacillota_I; class Bacilli_A; order RFN20; family CAG-288; genus Enterosoma. The sequence goes on from DHDT01000042.1 coordinate 26,169, forward strand.
TTCAGAGCGACTTCATCGATTCTCTTAGAGACATAAGCACCCGGAGAACGTACTAACTGAGAAGCGATAGCCTTCTCAGAGCCGTTGACGATGAAAGTGCCAGAAGGTGTCATCCAAGGGTAATCGCCCATGAAGATTTTCTCTTCGGCCACTGAGCCGTCAGGATGCTTAAGACGAAGATTCACATGTAAAGGGCAGCAGTAATTCAAAGAGCTGACTTTGCATTCAAAATAATCGTGTTTAGGCTGTCCCCATTCGCAGGAGACATAATCGAGTTCGGCCACTTCTTCTGTATCGACAGTGTGAGCTCGGGAGTCCTTGTTGGATACGACTGGGAACATGTCTTTGAAAACTTCATCGACACCGTAGTCGCGGAACCAACTAAAAGAACTTAACTGAATATCACAGAGATTCGGTAACGGAACGTTTGAGAAGGTTTTGGAAAAATCAATACGTCCATTCGAAGTTCTCTTGTATTTGTTCAGGTCTAACTGTTCACCCATATTGTTACCTCGTGTATTCCCCCGTAGCGCGCCTACGGAAACCAGTAGTTGTTGCTAAAAGCATTTGAATAAAGTCTGCTTAATCGCGATTAAAGCAGACCGTCTATAGACAACTAAGCCCACTCCGCCTAAAACAGGCAGAGTGGGTGCAAAGATACGTAAGGAAAATACGGTATTATTTGACTTCGACTTCGGCGCCAGCGGCGACGAGCTGCTTCTTGATTTCTTCAGCTTCAGCAGGAGAAATCTTCTCCTTGATAGGAGTCGGAGCAGCATCGACGATCTTCTTGGCATCCATAAGTCCCTTGCCAGTGATAGCCTGAATAGCCTTGATGACAGGAACCTTAGAGGCACCGAAAGACTTGAGGATAACAGAAACCTCAGAAGGTCCTTCAGCAGCGGCACCGCCAGCAGCAGGAGCAGCGGCGACAGCGGCAGCAGCCTTGACACCAAATTCATCTTCGATAGCCTTGACGAGATCCATGATCTCGACCATATTCATCTCCTTTAAACCGGCGATGACGTCTTCTTTAACTAATTTAGCCATTTGTTTTTTCCTCCAATTAATGGTTTTGACTGATGCTTCTCGAACTAGTTAGCGGCAGCAGGAGCTGCGGCATCACTAGGGGCCTTTTCACTGAGGGCCTTAAGAATAAGAGCGAACTGAGTGAGAGGACTTTGTAGAGTGGATAAGAAGATAGAGATAGCATTTTCCTTGCTTCCGATAGCAGCCAACTGATTAAGTTTAGCTTCATCGCAGAAAGTACCATCAATCATACCGCCCTTGATTTGGAATTTCTTGTGGCTGGCTTCGAAGTCTTTAAGAACCTGTAATCCTGCACCTTCCTCTTTAGAAGTAACGATAGCACTAGGTCCCTTCAGACAGGAATCAAGCTTACTGAGTCCATCTTCATCGATGGCCTTCTTCATAAGCGAGTTCTTCCTGACGGAGAGCTTAGCGCCGGCCTTCTTAAGGTCAGTACGGAGCTGGTTGACTTCAGAGACCGCAAGTCCTGAATAGGACACGATTACGGCTGAATGAGAATTCTTGAGAAGGTCATTCAGTTTGCCGACAGTGTCTTTTTTCTTGGCTAAGATCTGCTGATTCATCTTTTCACCTCCTTTGTAGGTATGGTGTATTCAACAATATACTGTTTTGACAATGACTCATATCCTGGGTAACAAATTAAGCCTTTAAGGCAGTTACTGTCTATGGGTATATTGAGGCACCCGAATCAATCGTCTAGTCCCATATATATAAGGAATAAGAGAAGAGTTATTAGATAGCAAGACGGATACTAGGACCATAGGTGGAAGAGATGACAGCGGTGGTGATATAAGTACCCTTGACAGTAGAAGGACGAATCTTGCTTACAGTCTCAATGATGGCATTGAGATTATCAGCTAAGAACTCAGCAGTGAAGCTGGCCTTGCCGAAGTTGATGGCTAAGTTTCCATCCTTATCATTACGATAAGAGATCTTACCGTTTTTGATTTCCTTGATAGCAGAGGCGATATCGTTGGTGACAGTACCGGTCTTCGGGTTAGGCATCAAGCCCTTAGGTCCTAAGACACGGCCCATTCTTCCCAAGAGACCCATCATGTTAGGAGTAGCGACGATGACGTCGAATCCAAACCAATTCTCCTTGGTGATCTTATCGAGCATATCCTGCTGTCCAACGAAGTCAGCGCCGGCTTCCTTGGCAGCTTCAGTCTTATCGGTAATGGCTAAGATCTTCTTGGTCTTGCCGTTGCCATGGGGAAGAGAAATAGTTCCGCGTAACTGCTGATCAGCCTGTTTAGGATCGATGTTCAGATTGAAGCAGACATCAATGGTTTCATCCCATTTGGCAGTAGCAGTCTTCTTGACAAGTTCGCAGGCCTCAGCGATGGAATACTTCTTGCCTTTCTCAATGAGCTTTGTGCTCTCGACATATCTTTTAGCTAGTTTTTTCATGGTGAGATTCTCCTTTAGTCATCGATGGCAATGCCCATAGATTTGGCAGAGCCCTCGACTTCTCTCTCGGCAGCTTCGATAGAATCGACGTTAAGATCCTTGATTTTGTACTCAGCGATTTTCTTAACATCAGCTCTAGAGACGTGGCCGACATAGGCTTTAGGATTGCCGCCATGATCAGGGCCCTTACGTCCCTTTTCAATTCCGGCAGCCTTCAGAAGAAGGTAAGTGACAGGAGTAGTCTTGAAGGACATATCGAAGGTTCTATCTTCATAAATGGTGAGAATGCAAGGTACGACTTCGCCTTTACGATCAGCAGTCTTCAGGTTGAACTCCTGACAGAACTTACCGCCGATACCGAAAGGTCCAAGCTTCTGACCTAATTTGGCAGGGTTAGCACCACCGCCTTCTGCTCGGATAATCATCACTCTTGTGACTTTTTTCACGATGAATTCCTCCTTTTTTGAATTCCGTGTGTGGTTAATGTCAGTTAGTCACCGACCTCCCACAGATTGATAGGCGCCTATAAAAAAGGCATAAACCGCCTAACTTAAAGAATTATACTAGTGTATCTATCTATATGCAAGAAAATTCTCATCTAATTCTTGAAAGTATATATTTGAGTGTGTTATATTACACGTTGCGCTGATATACGGCGCTTACCCATTGTTCCGCTGGAAAAGTCACGTTCTATGAACAGGGGACATCAAAATAATTCCCAAAGGAGAGAATACCTATGAACAAAAATTTAGTTCAGCAGGTCACTGCAACTCAGATCAGACATGATCTTCCTGACTTCGTCACTGGTGATACCGTCAGAGTAATGGTTACCATTCGTGAAGGAAACAAGGAAAGACAGCAGGCCTTCGAAGGTGTTGTCGTCAGCATCAGAGGTGCTGGTGTCAGCCGTACATTCATCGTCAGAAAAGACTCTGCCGGTGTTGGCGTTGAAAGAAACTTCCAGCTCAATTCCCCTATCTTAGCCTCCATCACCATATTAAGACATGGCAAGGTCAGAAGACATAAGCTCTACTTCCTCAGATCCAGATCAGGCAAGTCTGCCAGATTGGAAGAAGTCATCCGCAAGGAGAAGATTGCTGCCAATATCGCCGCTACCAAGACCAATGCCGATAAGAAGAAGGCTGCCGAGAAGGAAAAGGCAATCGCCGCTAAGGAAGCTAAGGCTGCCAAGGCTCTTGCCGCTACTACTCCTGAAGCCAAGTAACTTCTATATCAGTTCAATCATCTCTTCATATTTATAAACAAGTGACATGTGCCGCAGTTCCTTCAGGAGCTGCGGTTTTTTGTTGATTAAAGCAAAAACAATTAAAAAGGCAACCTTTACCGATATTTAAGGTTGCTTTTAAATAAAATATAATAGACTCCGAATAAACTTTATTTTAAAATTTAAAAAATTATCAAAACAATAAGTGATTCAGCTATTTGTTTTTCTTCTTTTTCAGGCTTTGAAATATCGGTAAACTGCTTCTCTGAACTGCTCTTTAAGACAGCCCAGTTCTTCCTTGCAGTGTTTCTCGCCGTTAGTGGCAAAGATTGCCAGACGCTCCCCGAACACCTGTGTCAGATTAAGCCAAAAAGGAATAGCTCTCTGAGAATCTATATCCTGACGAAATTCCTTGTTTCTTTTGCCGTCTTCGATGATGAGGATAGCTTTAGCCAACATCAAAGAATCACAGTAAACACTCTTATATTCTTCCTTCATCTTTTTGGTGAGGGCCTTATTGCGATAGAAGGAGTCAAACTCATTAGTGAAGAGAAACTCGGGTCGATGCCTGTCGGAATACCGAAGGATACTATTGATCAGATGATCTAATTTGTCAGTAGAATTTGAAGCTTCATGGTCGAGTTCTTTTTTGACAAAATCAACAAATACTCTGAGGTTTCTTATCTGGATATTGAAGATGATGGAATCAAGAGAATTAAAATAAAGATAAAGTCTCTGTCTGGAGATATGGGCTTCTTTTGCAATAGTCGCCATGGTTGTCTTGTAAAAGCCGTTGTCTATCAATACCCTTTGCGCAGAATCAAGAATGTTTGCTAGTGTTTCCTCATGTTGAATTTCGTAAAGCTTTTTAATTTCTTGCATAGTGTTTATCTCTCTACATATGTTAGTTTTGCGTTGACACAATGTCAATCAAACACTTGTTTAATTTCAGATTGGATAAAGAAAAGGCCTGGTCTTTCGGACCAGGCCCCAAAGGAGGAACTCTTTGCTAGTTAAGCATCAATAGCAGCATCGAAGGTGGCATCATAGGTGAGACCGGAGTAGACAGTATTAAGAGAAGACTTGAAGTTGGCAATTGCCTTTTCATAGGTAACAGTACCAGTGAAGTAGTCACGCATGGCAGTCTGAATCTTTTCATTGCAGCCCTGATCATAAGCAGACATAGGAGCTAAATGAATGTTCTTGGCACTCTCTTCGAAGAGAGCGATATGGTTCTGACCGCCTAAGAAAGCAGAGCCATAAGTGGAATCGGTAGCTAACTCATGCATAGCAGTCTTGTTGTTGGTGTAATCTTCGGTGTCCTTAGTGATGTTCTTCGCAGTAGCCTTGTCGCAGGTCATAACCTTCATGATGTCTTTGACAGTATCAAGGTTGTCGGAGCCCTTGCAGGCAGATAACCAAGTTCCGCCCCAATACCAGCTGGCAGGTCCCTGGCAGACACGATATTTGCCATACAAACCATTGCCGACCTTCTTATCGCCCTTGGCATCAGCTAAGGAGTTTCCTAACAGGGTGAAGTTGATACCCCAGGTAGAATAGAAGAAACCAAAGACATTGCCGGTAGGACCCTGATCAGCAACCCAGCCATCCTTCCACAAGGTTGTGCCATGATTGTACTTGTTATCAGAATAGTTCTTGGTAGCTTTGATCCAAGCCTTGATCTGAGGATCAAGAGTGACAACACCACTGCTGTTGACCCAAGAATTGGTAGCATTGTTGGAATAGACACGATAAGCATCATCATAGCCTGAAAGCATGTAATGATTCTTAGCCTTCATCTCAGCTGTTGCAGTATTAAAGGAATCCCAGTCTTTGAGCTTTTCCTGAACAAATTCAGGAGAAGAATCTCCCCAGCAGTCTTCAGCAAGATCAGTACGATAAGCGTAAAGACCAGGAGTAGCCTGCCAAGAAACACCCTTTAAGGCAGAGCCTTTTCCAGAACGGGTATCAGTGACGACAGTCTTAGTGTAATCATACATATCAGCAACATCAGTGTCAGTTAAACCGACATCATTCTTGACATCAAGAGTGAAATCAGAGTTGGCATACTTAAGAGCATAGTCAGCTTCCATCAGGAACATATCGACCTTGTCATCAAGAGCGGCAGTTTCCTGATTCTTAAGAGCTTCATCCAAAGCGTTCTGATAACCGTTGTTATCATTGGCTGTGACAGTGAAGACTACCTTGGTTCCGTCTGTGAGGAGATATTCTGTGTCACTGATAGTTTTGGTTTTATCAATCTTATCATAGAATTTGGCGAATCTTTCAATAAACTCAGTATTCCAGACACGAATGTTAACGACTTTTCCAGTGTTCTTGTTAGCACAAGAAGTAAGACTAGAAGCAGCGACTACGACAGCAGCTAATAGAGCGACAACGTTCTTTTTCATTTTTAATGCCCCCCGTTTTCTCTCTCTATGGATACATATCGGATCTGACTCTTTTTCTGTGACAGATGAATCAAGTTTTCTGTCCTCCTGTTCCACTGACGATGCGAGTCGACTTCTGCACCGCCGTTTTGTAAGAGCTTTCGTAAACGATTTCGAGAACATTGTAGTCTTGACCCAATGTAAAAGTCAATATTTTTTCAGAAATAAAAATAATCCGTGAGAACAAAATACAATTTATTGTATTTTAGGGCTAAAAACTTTTTTTGTTTTTTGTTTTGATATTGCATTTTCCAAACAAAGATTTATACTATTTGCAACGCCACGAAAACGTTTACTTAAATTATTTGTTAAGAAAAAGCTTATAAAAGCTTGGAAATGAGGGGAAATTATGAAATTTGGTCACTTTGATGATAGAAATAACGAATATGTTATCGAAACCCCTCATACACCGCTTCCATGGATTAATTATCTGGGAACTGATGACTTCCATTCTCTTATATCTAATACGTGCGGGGGTTATTCTTTCTATAAGGATGCCAAGCTAAGAAGAATAACTCGTTATCGTTACAATAATGTACCCAGAGATATCTCCGGACGTTTCTATTATGTCAACAATAATGGGTCAATTTGGAACATTGGCTATCTGCCTACAAAAACTGATCTTGACTCCTATGAATGCCGTCATGGTCTTAGCTATTCTATCTTCTCTGCTTCCAAAGACGGACTGAAGGCAACAATGACGGCTTTTGTCCCTCTTAACAGCAACTGTGAACTCAATAAGATCGAATTTGAAAACAATACCGACAGAGAAATGACCTTCACTTTTTATGGAATGATTGAATTCTGTCTATATAATGCCGTAGATGACGCAAACAACTATCAGAGAAATCTCAATCTAGCTGAAGTTGAAATCGATGACAATACCATCTATAACAAAACCGAATACCGAGAAAGAAGAAATCATTACGCTTTCTTCCACTGTTCTGAAAAACACATTGGATATGAAACATCACGTGATGCTTTCTTAGGACTTGAAAACGGATATGATCATCCCGACTCAGTCTTTAATGACAAATGCAATAACTCCGTCGTTCACGACTATTATCCGATTGCCTGCCATGAACTGAAGATCACTTTAAAGCCCCATGAAAAGAAAACAGTCGTTTTCATGTTAGGCTATGTCGAAAACAAAGAAGATGAGAAATTCACTGCGCCTAACGTAATCAACAAAGAAAAAGCCTTCGCCATGATTGACAAGTATGACATACTCAGCAATGTCGACAAGGCGTTCATAGACTTAAAACAGTATTGGAAAAATCTCCTCAATGTCTTCAATGTTAAGACCAACATTGAAAAGTTCGATAGAATGGCCAATACCTGGAACCAGTACCAGTGCATGATCACCTATATGATGAGCCGTTCAGCATCATATTATGAAACCGGAACCGGAAGAGGAATGGGTTTCCGTGATTCCTGTCAGGACTTATTAGGATTTGTTCATCTCATCCCTAACAAGGCCCGGGAAAGAATCATCGATATCGCCTCTATTCAATTTGAAGACGGTTCCACCTATCATCAGTATCAGCCTCTGACTAAAAGAGGAAACGCCGATGTAGGCAGTGGATTCAACGATGATCCTTTATGGTTAGTGGGAGCCACCATCTCCTATATCAAAGAAACCGGCGACAAATCTATTCTTGATGTACAGGTTCCTTTCAACAACGAAAAAGGAACTGAGAAGTCTCTTTATGATCACCTTCTGATTTCTTTGAAACATACGATTGAAAACCTCGGACCCCATGGTCTTCCTCTGATTGGAAGAGCTGACTGGAATGACTGTCTCAACCTGAACTGCTTTTCAAAGACTGACGGAGAATCCTTCCAGACCGTTGAAAACAACGACACTCATATAGCCGAGAGCATCTTCATTGCCGGAATGTTTGTCAAATACGGAAAAGAATTTGTTGATTTGGCTTCTTTCATCAATAAAAATAAAGACGCTGATTATATCAGAAATTACGTCAGTCAGATAGAAGATAACACCGTCAAGTATGGTTTTGACTATAAAGGCGGATATTTCAAAAGAGCATACGATGCTTTTGGCAAAGAAGTTGGTTCTTCCGCCTGCCAAGAAGGTAAAATCTATATAGAGCCACAGGGTTTCTGTACGATGGCCGGTATTGGAAAGAAGGAAGGCCTTGGAAAGAAAGCCCTGGAATCCTCAAAGAAATATCTGATTGATGACTGGGGAGCAGAACTACTCTATCCTCCTTATTCCGCCTATCATATCGAACTAGGAGAAATATCTTCCTATCCTCAGGGAGTCAAGGAAAACGGCGCCGTCTTCAATCACAACAACCCCTGGCTGACACTGGCGTTCTGTGAAGAGAATGAAGCCGAAGAGGCCTTCAGTCTCTACAAGAAGAATGCGCCAAGCTTCATCGAAGACAAATCAGATATTCACAAAACCGAACCCTATGTCTATTCTCAGATGATAGCCGGTCGATATTCTCCCTGTTACGGTCAGGCTAAAAACAGCTGGCTGACAGGAAGTGCGACTTGGTCCTTTGTCGCCCTAGAAGAGGGAATCCTAGGAATCAGACCCGACTTCGAAGGACTGATAATCAAACCGTGTCTGTCAAAAGAATTCACCGATGTCAGAATAAGAAGAATATTCCGTGGCCATGAATTCGATATTCTCATCAAACCCAACAAAGACAACATCTATATTCTGAAAGTCAACGGAAAGCCGATAGAAGGAAATCTTATCCGTGTCGATGACGAAGAAGAGAAGTATCAGGTAATTGCTGAATAACAGGAGCACACGAGTATGGAAAAGAAAGATCAGAAGATCAAAGAAGAGACACACAAAAAGCCAAACATCTTCCAGAGAAAGAAGCAGGAGATGGCTGAAAGAGCATCAGCTAAGGAAAAATTGGCTGAACAGAAGAAAATAGACGAAAGCACTCCTAAAATCTGTCCTCCTGATTCCTATGTCTCACTTCAGAAAATCAACAAGATCTACGACAACGGCTTCCATGCCGTCCACGATTTCTCAATCGACATCAAAAGACATGAGTTCATCGTCTTTGTCGGCCCTTCCGGCTGCGGAAAATCCACAACCCTGAGAATGGTTGCCGGTCTTGAGGATATCTCAGGCGGAAACCTGTTCATCGATGGCGAATATATGAATGATGTAGCTCCCAAAGACAGAAACATCGCCATGGTCTTCCAGTCC
>DHDT01000042.1:35614-35990 GCA_002399505.1 Caryophanales bacterium UBA4869
GCCATGGTCTTCCAGTCCTACGCTCTTTATCCTCATATGACCGTTTTTGAAAACTTGGCTTTCCCGTTGAAAATCATGCATTTATCCAAAGAAGAGATCAACGAAAGAGTTATGCACGCTGCCAAGATTCTCCAGATTGAGGACTATCTTGACCGTAAGCCAAAGGCCTTATCCGGCGGACAAAGACAGAGAGTAGCCTTAGGACGTGCTATCGTCCATCACGCCAAGGTTCTCTTGATGGATGAACCTTTAAGTAACCTCGATGCCAAATTGAGAGTCCAGATGAGAAGTGAAATCGTCAAGCTCCACAATGACCTCGACACTACGACAATCTATGTCACTCATGACCAGACCGAAGCTATGACAATGGGTGACC
>DHDT01000042.1:36111-36257 GCA_002399505.1 Caryophanales bacterium UBA4869
CATGACCAGACCGAAGCTATGACTATGGCTTCCCGTATCGTCATCATGAAGGACGGTTATATCCAGCAGATTGGAACTCCTATCGACATCTTCAATCATCCGGTGAACAAGTTTGTAGCCGAATTCATCGGCTCGCCGGCCATGAA
>DHDT01000047.1:0-131 GCA_002399505.1 Caryophanales bacterium UBA4869
TCGCCTTCAAAGATGGTGTAGTCTTTGCCTAAGATGACGCAGCCGACAGAATCCTCGTTGAGGTTCATGATCATGCCATAGACATCATTAGGGAAAAGAACCAGTTCGCCGTACATGGCCTTATCAAGGCC
>DHDT01000047.1:274-749 GCA_002399505.1 Caryophanales bacterium UBA4869
ATGCCGTCACCGACGGTGACGACAGAGCCGACATCAGCGGTATCGATCTTGCTTTCGTAGGTGCTGATCTCTTTTTTGATGAGGTTAGTGACTAGGTTGATGTTATTATCTGTTTCTGACATTTTGTAAACCTCCTTTACAGCGACTTCTTATAGAGAAGCTGTGTCTTGATATTGTTGATCTTAGAATCGATGGAATAGTCATAGAGAGTGTCATCGATGAATATCTTCATTCCGGCGATGACTTTCTTATCGATATGGATAGTGAAGAAGACTTTCTTTTCATACTTCTTACTATAGATATCTTCTAGTTTCTGGATAGCTTCATCACTGAGGGGGAAGGCGGTATAGATTCTTCCTTCCAGGACTCCTATGCTTTTATGATAGAGATGAAGATAGGCAACATAGATATCATGGAAGTGATGAGTGGCTTTCTTTCTGGTGAGGATCTTGAGAAAGCCGCAGGTGGCCTTATT
>DHDT01000047.1:865-19435 GCA_002399505.1 Caryophanales bacterium UBA4869
AGGTGGCCTTATTCAGCCTCGGAGCTAACTGACTGTCGATGAGATTTTTCTTGTCTTCGTCTGAAACCATTGGAGAATCCAATAGTTTTCCTAATTCCGGTGCCTGGCTGAAAACATCGTCCAAAAAAAGCATATCCTCGTTATAAGGAATGATTTTTTTGTCGTCTCGGGCAATTTCAAACATGGCCTGAGCGTAATGTTTCAGTACCGGTTTAATCATTATTTGCTATTTGTATCCTTATTCATCTTTGCGATGAAATCATCAACGATCTTCTCGTTGTCTTCCTGATTGACTTCACGTCCCAGTATTTCCTTAGAAGCATCGAGGGCGGAATTGACGATGATATTGTGGTTCTCGTGTTCGAGAAGGGTCTTTCTTTCTTCAATGTCCTTTTCAGCCTGCTCTTTCTTGCGGTCGATGACTTCTTCGGCATCATCGATCATGGCTTTGCGCTGGTTGATAGCCTCAGTCTTAGCATCTTCGATTATCTGGTTAGCCTTGACACGGCTCTTTTTGATGTTGTCGTCAGCATCTTCCTGAGCCATCTTGGCCTTAGAAACCATATCGTCAGATTCTTTGACGTTGGTATCGATATGTTCTTTGCGGGCGTTAAGACGTTTCTTGATGGGTTTATAGCCAAACTTGATGAAGATAAAGACCATAACAGCGACAGCGCCTAACTGAGCTAAGGTAATGTAAAGATTAGGCAAGGCATTGTTGACCTTGTCGGAAATAGCCTGGGTGTCACAGGAAGTAAGCACCATCAGACCAAACAACGATAAGAGGGATATTGAGATCTTCTTCTTCATGATCCGTTATCTGTTTCTTATGCTTAGGCAGTAAATAACAAAAGGATCATGACAACCAATGAGTAGATAGCTTCAGTTTCAACCAAAGCGCATCCGATAATCATTCCGGTTCTGATCTTGGAAGCAGCTTCAGGGTTCTTGCTGATACCCTTGACGCCGGCCATGCAGACCAAACCTTCGCCAAGACCGACAGCGACTAAAGCTAAGCTGACTAAGCCGATTGCGAAAAACTTGTCAAAACCGACAGTGGAAGTAGCATCTGCTAAGAAGTTGACTAAATTCAATGACATACTTTAAGCCTCCTTTTAATAAATGGCTCTCTCCTAGGCATTGGCTTTTAAGGTGACTTTCTTTGCCACCTGCACCTGCTCTCCATCGTCTGGACCTTCCTGTGCAATGTCCAGCATGGAAATCATGGTGAAGACCAACGTCTGTATTACGCCGCTGAAGAGATCGAAGTAAGCGTGAATGACTGGCATCAAAAGCGGAGATAGGAGCAAACCGAAACCATTGCCCATCGAGTAGAGAAGACTATAGAGCAATGTCTCTAAGATAAAGCCGGCTAAGGCATTACCGAAGATACGTAAACTTAGAGAAATCATCGGTGACCAGAAGGAAATCAATCCGACAAAAGGAATAGGAGCGATGAACTGCTGGGCCCATTTGATCTTCTTGTATCTGATGGAGACCACGTTGATCATGACAAGGGTGAGGAAACCTAAAGACAGAGGGAATGCCAAGTTGGAGAAACAGGAAGGCAGAGCTGAGAAGAGATTATCCGGTCCTAAGCCTGAAGTATTGCCTTCAATCACAATCAGATTAGGAATTCCCACAGTTCCGATTGCAAAAGAAAGAAAGACATATAAGGCAATAGGAAGAACATATTTGGCAAATCCGTCAAAATAGGACCCCATGGCATCTTTGACCATGTTGTCTCCATATTCGACAGCCATCTCTGCTAGGCCGACAATGCCTTTAGGAGCCTTGAGAGGATCAAGATTCTTGCCTTTGAAATAAATGACAAGAGTGATGATAATGACAGTCAGACAGACAATCATGCTGGAGATGAACTCCGGAGGCATGACCTTAAAAAAGTCAGTACTAAGAAGATTATCAGTATTCATCTTTTAATCCTGCCTTTCTTTATCGTTTTTCTTACTGACTCGTTTATTTTTTATATAGTCAGACGTAATAAATATTATATATACAAATGCATCCAATAGAGAAGAGAAAATGACCCAAAGAATACTTGTGCTTTCTTTTATTGAAGGAACAAGATTCCAGATGACGACAGGAATAATCAAAGAACACATAACTAGAAGCAATCTGGAGATAAGACAGACAAATAAAATAACGCTGCTGTCATCGTCATGAGACTTAGGAATACTGAGACATAGATATATAGGATAAATGAAAACGAGAGGTATAGAAGTGAAGACTAAAACGCCGTATTTCTGTAAGAAAAGAGCGATGATGCTGATAACTATTCCCATGAGTATTACTGCCAGAACAGCTATTGTTTCTTTATTTAGTTTTTTCTTCACGCCTTAAATATAACACAACTGTCTAAATGCCTCACCAGTTACTTTGGAAAAAGAACGTTTTCAAAACAAAAGATAAATTTAGAGTTGACACTTAGGTAGTCATAATCTATAATTAATTTCGCTTTGGGCGTTTAGCTCAGCTGGGAGAGCATCTGTTTGACGTACAGAAGGTCATAGGTTCGAGCCCTATAGCGCCCACCATCAAAGCAGAATCAAGCCTCCGATATGAAGGCTTTTTTCTTTAAACGGAGCAGTACCCAAGCGGTTCAAGGGAACGGTCTTGAAAACCGTCAGTAGGCTTATACCTAGCAAGAGTTCGAATCTCTTCTGCTCCGCCAGGAAACTAAAAAAGGCCCTAGAAATAGGGCTTTTTTAATTTATATAAGCAATAAATACATATATAATCATTTATTGGCATAATCCGTTTGATAGAAAATGATCGTGAATCTTTTTATGCTGAACAAGACGATGTTATTTTATTTTTCATATTCAATAAAATCAAAATCCTATCGCAATGTTCCGATCTTATCAAAGCATCAATTAATATCTTTTATCATTTATATTGAAAAATGAATATTTTAAAGCTATCATATTCAAGATGAACGAGGTTCATGTTGAATGAATAAACAGGTAACAGACAAAGAAACATTATTAGATTATGCAGATGGTCTTCTGAAAAAAGAAGGAGAAGATGGTCTTTCTATGCGCTCTTTAGCAAAGAAAGCCGGTATTTCCTTAGGTGCTGTCTACAATTACTTTCCCAACAAAGACGCTATTGTCGGTTCTTTGATGGAAAACTTCTGGAAGAACGTCTTCTTCAATTGTCTCTGCAAAGAGAACACCGAAAGCCTTTCCAGTCTTCAGATTCTGAAAAAGAGCGATGAAATACTTCATGAAAACTATGATTCCTTTTCGTCTCTCTTCACTCTTTCCAAACATCTTCCCATGCCCGAGAAGATGTTCGGAAGCGGATATATCAGACACTTTGTCTTGGAATTATCTAAGACCATGGAAAAAGAAGATGCGGATAAGACCGTCTTTTCTTCTTCTTTCAAGAGCGAGGATTATGCTCTCTTTCTCTTTGTTTCCTTATTGCAGGGACTTCTGCGCGGACCTAAAGGAAATGATTTCCTTCTGTCTCTGCACAGCAAAATAATGAAAGGATCTTCTATATGAGAGTGATCATGGAGTCGGCGTTTGATGTCATCTATCTTTTGTCAGTCATTACTATCGGTATTTATATGATAGTCAAGGCCCGAAAGAACAAGGACCGAGAATTATTGCTCTACGGAATTATGGCTGTCAGTCTTGGAGGAGGAGATGCTTTCCATCTCATACCTCGAATTATCGGGCTTATTCAGTTTGGAGATATTGACATGTATACGAAGTTTGCCTTTCCTTTAGGTCTTGGAAAACTGATCACTTCAATTACGATGACCGTCTTCTATCTTCTTCTCTATTATGTATGGAAAGTACATTATGGCGTCAAGGGAATGAAGAGTCTGACCATTTCCATGTATGCTTTAGCTGTTATCAGAGTTATCCTCTGCTGTTTCCCTCAGAATGAATGGTTTGTCTATCCTTCTCCTCTGAGCTGGTCTATCTATAGAAACATCCCGTTTGCAATCTTAGGCATCATCATTATTATTCTATTCGCCATGAAATCATATCCTCTTAAGGATAAGGTCTATATGGGTATGCCAATTGCAATCTTTCTATCCTTTGCCTTCTACTTTGCAGTCGTAATCTGGGGTGAAAGCTATCCGACTGTCGGATTATTAATGATACCTAAGACTTTGGCTTATGTAGCTGTTGTCATCATGGGATTGGTGAACATGAATAAAAAGGAGAAGAAACATGAACAAGCCTGATAAGAAATATATTATCTGGAGTCTGTCCTATCTTATAGCCGGCTTAGCAGCCGGTGTCTATTACCGTGAATTCTCTAAGGCGTTTGGATATGTTAATTCCTATACTCCCTTAGGTCTTGCACATCCTCACCTGTTGGTATTAGGAATGATCATGATGATAATATTTGGTTTCCTGTCTGAAAGTCTTCTTTCTAAATCCAAACATCAGACTATTGCCTTCTCTTTATATAATGCAGGTGTGATCTCTACTGCGCTTATGTTGATAATCAGAGGAACTTTTGATGTGATGTCCAAAGGAAGTGATTTTGTTCTTCCTACTGCCGCTGGTAAAGTGATCTCTATCTTCTCTGGAGTCAGTCATGTCGTCTTGGCAGCAGGCATAATTTATTATTTCGTCTTATTCATCAAGTCTTATTCCAATAAAGGCAAAGCTGAAAACCAATAATTACAAGAACAGATAAATTGCTTAAAAATTATTGAATATTTAGTCAAAATCAGAAGAAGCAATCTTAGGTCTTATATTAAAAATAAAAAGGATAAACAGGTTTTGTTTATCCTTTTTTATATGGACTTGAAAACGGATTCGTTATATTCTGAATTTTCCGATGCAAATTATTTCTAGTTTTTAGAGAAAACCCTTCCTCTGGCCTAATAGTAAGTGAGGAGACAATTAATCATGCTATCATTCAGTTCCTCTAAGGTGGCTGGGGGATTTTCGTGGTATTGTTATTTTCCCAAAAAACGAGAGGAAAGGATGGAAGAAATCATCCTGTCTCTCGTCATTCTTTTACTTCTGATAATAGAAGTGAAAGATGACGGAGACAAAAGAAAAGACTAGCATAAGCTAGTCCCCCCCAAAAACAATACCACGGAGTTTCCCAGCTCCTAAGTATCTTTAATAGTATAGGCAATATAGATAATGATTTCAAATCAGCTATATTTTTATATCATTTAAAGATAACGATAGTACTGGCTCTTAAAATCAAAACAGTAAAAAACGGTCTTAAAAAAACCACTTCTCTGATTGCTTTTGGCAATTGAGCAAGTGGCTTTTCTTATATCTGAAAGTAAAGCAGCTTAGATCTTTTTGAACTTGTTGAAGAAGGGAAGGAAGGTATAGAGACCCATAAAGATTGCGCCTCCGAATACCAATACATCGATGGAGTAAAGAGTTGGAATCCACCAGCTAGAGCTAGATGTCGGTCCTTTAATACCGGCATTAACCTTGTAATCATTGTCTTCGGGGTTATAGTCTCTCGAATACTGATAAGTGGAGACATAAGTATAGAGATTGTGTTTGACGGCTAACTTGGCACAGTACATGGAAGTAGGATCAGTCTTATCAAGAGGAGCATAATTGGTCTTCATCGGGTCAAGCCATAAGTCATTGCCGGCAATGACACCTCTAGTCGGATTCATGATTTCGTCTCCGCTGCTCCAGTCAGTTACGACTGAACCCTTGAATCCCCATTCGTTACGGAGAATCTCGGTGCAGAGATCATAGATGGCACCAGCCCAGATAGCACCGATACGATTGAAGGCAGTCATGACACCCTGAGCACCGCCCTTGACGGCAATCTCAAACGGCTTGAGATAGATTTCACGGAATGTCTGTTCAGTGATCCAGGTATCGACACCCTTGGCATTGTCGCCTTCTTCGCTTAAGGCGAAATGCTTGATGTAGGTGTATAAGCCACCTGACTTTGCGCCTTGGATGGTAGCGCTGGATAAGTCTCCGGAGATGATAGGATCTTCGGAATAGTATTCGTAGTTTCTGCCGTTGTAGTTGGAACGATGGAGGTTGACTCCAGGAGCATACCAGCCGTTGATGCCGCTCTTGCTGGCTTCATAGGCCATGGACTGACCGATTTCATAGGCCAAGGCTTCATTCCAAGTGCAGCCTATGACGGCTTCACAGGGATAGCTAGTCCAGGTCGATTTGTCTTCGGCGATCTTCTGAGTGTTCTGGTTGAATCCGCTAGGACCATCAAAGTCGAGGGTCTTAGGTTTTCCGATGGATTCGATGACGGGTGAACCAAAACCGCTCTTCTCGACTAATTCCGTAGCTTCATTTATGGTTACCTGATCGACTAACTGGTCCCATAATTCACCGTCATAATCCTTCATCAGTTTATCGACTAAAGTATCGTTGAATACTAAGTTACTGGGACTTGCCAAGTCAGCGGCACTGGCTTTGGTTCCGTCTTTCTTGGTTACCAGATAGAGTCCGTTTTCAGCACCGAAAGAAGGCATAGTCTCCTGATCCATCGCCGAACTCTGATAGGTTTTGGCTTCAGTCATCTTCTTGGTATCGGTAGGAAGACGTGAGGAGGTATCCTTGAAAGTTCCGATGAAGTTAGAACGGGAGAGATAAGTTTCATTGACACCGACGTTAGATCCGTCTATCGGCACCCAGCCATAGGCATCCTCACCCGTGAATCTGTTGATTACGTCATAGTCGGTGACAGGGTCTTTGGTGATGTTGATGGTATTTTCGACATTGTAGGTGAGAGTATTGCTGTTATCATCCATCTCCTTGAGGTTATGGACATCTTTTCGTAACTGAAGACTATAGGAACCGGCATCTAATTCATAGCCGGCATTTCCGTTGTCGTTTTTGTTATAGCAGTCATAGGAAGACATAGAATAGGCGGATAAGGAGAGAGTGACATCCTGACTCTCGCCTGGCTGCAGGACAGAAGTCTTGGCAAAATCACCTAAAGTGATTGCGCTTTTTTCAATTCCGTTTTTGATGTAAGGAGGCAGGTAGTATAATTCCACGACATCTTTTCCGGGATAGTTTCCGGTATTTTCAACTGTGACTGTGATTTTGATGTTGCTGTCAGCCTGTAAAGCTGAGCCTTTGGGAAGAGAGACTTCCTTCATAGTCCATTTGAAGCTGGTGTAGCTTAGACCATAGCCGAAAGGATAAAGGACAGCAGAATCGTATCCTTTTTCCAAGCCGCTGAAGAAACCTTCAGCGTCAGCTGTCTCATACCAGCGATAACCGAAATACATATTCTCCTGATAGACGATGTTTCCGCCAGTAGCTGATTTGTTCTTTACAAAACTATTGGCAAAAGCCGGTTCGGTGGAATAGTTATAGGCATAGGTGTCAGCAAGCTTTCCGCTAGGCGAGATCTTTGTAGTGGTCTTTTTTCCGTCAGTGTCAGTAGACACTTTTTCTCCGGCCAATAAGTTAGCGACGCTTTCGGCTCCTGAAAGACCGGTAGGTCCGCAGTATAAGGCTGCGTCGACTCCCTCGTCGTTTAAGAAACCGCACTGCATGTTGTTGGAAGTGTTGAGAATGACGATGACCTTGTCAAAGTTCTTTTCGACTAGGTCGAGCATGTATTCTTCTTTGGCGGAGATATCCAGGTAACTTCTGGTTTCGTCTGTTGCACCGGTGACATAATCAGTCTGAGTAGTCGGAACTTCTCCGACATTCTCGCCGCTGTTACGGGATAAGACAACTAAAGCCGTGTCACTATATGATTTGGCACTGGTGATTAAAGAATCAGTGTAGAAATCATTGGAGGGCTGAATGATCTTTCCATTCTGATTCATGGAAAGCCATTCATCGCTTGTATCGATGGACTTATCGTATTTGTCAGCCAGATCCTTATTGTATTCGAATCCGGCATTCTTCAGTCCCTGAAGAAGACCGATTCTCTTTTCGGGATCGGGTTTGCAGGAACCTGAACCGACACCGGTGAATACCCAGCCTTTGTCATTGCTGGTATAGCCAAAGACATTGACTTTGTTGTTCTTGGAAGTGTCTAAAGGCAAAGTGCTGTTTTCGTTCTTGAGAAGAACAGTTCCGTCTTCAGTGATCTTCTTGACTAATTTATCGCCTTTCTGAGCTGACTCTTCATCGCCTGAAGTAGCACCAGAACCGGCGATTGCGCTGTTGATGAAATCAACACCTAAAACGTTGAAGCAGACGACGTTTCCGACAACTAAGCCGGCACTTAAAGCGCATAATGCGACAAAACCGACTATTCTTCCAGCTTTAAATTTCATTTTATTCTCCTTGAAAAAGATAGGTGGTTAAACATCTGCTCTGATAATCGAGTCACGAGTGACTAATAAGGAAGAACAACCTGATAACCAGTGAACCAATACTGACTCGTCTTGTCGCTGGCTTCAAATTGACGGCCTTTGATTACTACTTGAGAATCATATACTTCGACATAGAGGCCCTGAGCTCCGCCGTTATCGTAAGAGCCGTTCATATAGGAATGACCTCCTCCTTCTCCTTCCCAGAGATAGCCGATAGCAGCCGTATTGAAGAACGAAGGATAATTGTCAGAGATCTTATAGGGATCTTTGCTTTCGAAACACCAGTGAGAATGACTGGAGAAGAACATGAGCTGTTTGTAGTCTTTGATGATGTTTCTGATTTTCGTCTCTTCTTCAAGAGAATAGCCATACCAAGTCTGTTTGAGAGAAGTAAGAGATCCGCTGACGGTGTCTCGAAGAGACCCGTGAGAGAATAAGTAGATAGGATTTCCGGTTTCTCCGGCCTTTTTGACAGTCTCCTCTAACCAGGTAAGCTGTTTTTCACCTAAGACACAGTCCGCTCTTCCGTTTCCGTCTAAAGTCTGGGGCATCTTGGTGGTTCCTAAGTAGATGAAATAGCTTCCGTTGATGACTTCATAAAAATAAGGAGAGGTATTTCCGGTCTTGTTTTCCCATAAGGCAAGACGTTCTTCGTATCTCTTCTTCTCAGTCTGCTCATCAGCGGTATCATAATCAGTCTCAGACTGAACGATGAATTCATGGTTTCCAAGTCCGATATGGAGCAGATAGTCATCAGTTCCATATACACTGGTATGGGAATCGAAGAAGGAATCATAGTTAGCCGAACTATATTCATCGACGATGTCGCCGTTGACGATGATCCCAGAGCTTCTAGGAGAGTTCTTCTTGATGTCTTCGAAGGTCTTCTTGGAGCGGTTGTAGAATGCCGGGGAAGAAGTAGTCACCTGGTTATCGCTGATGACCTGGAATTCATAAAGAAGATTCTGATTCTCTTTGTAGTCTTCGACACCGACACTGGCTTTGCCTAAAGATGCTTTTGACAAATCAAAGGCTTCTACCCAGATTTTCGTAGCCTTCATGGGAATCAGTGTATTAATGGTGAAGTCGTATTGGAAGTCAGATGAATTCATATTGGTGAAAGTGGAAATAGCGCTGTAATCGGTGAAAGAACTGTCCTTGTCTCCCCAATTGAGAGAGAGACTGCTGATAGTGGAAGAGAAAGCAGTTCCCTTTGTAATCAGAAGAGAACCTTCAGCACAGTTTTTGATATCACTTTGATTTTGATAATAAAGAGTGAATAAGTCAGACGTCGTATCCGGAGTCTTGATCACGGGTTCATAACTCGAGGAAGAAGATGAAGAAGAGGAACTCGATGAATCACTGCTTAAAGAAGAAGCTGAAGAGCCCGCGGAGGAATTACCTCCGCAGGCAGAAACAGCCAGAAGTGACGTTTGAAGAAGAATCAGGCAAATTGCTTTTTTCTTCATTTTACTATTCGGAAACAACGGCTCCGCCGTATAAGGAAAGATCGTTCCAGACACTGATATAGACTACATCGGTGATGTCATAACCGCCAGCGGCATTGGCTGAATCCTTATCCATGTAGACGATCTGGAAGGCACCATAGCCATCGCCGTCATTCCAGGTATAGTCGCCCTGTCCCTTTTGTAAGCCATCGATCAAATGACGCTTGTCATGAGGATTCTGAGTGGTGACATCAACCTTGGTTCCAAGTCCGGTTGAAGAAGGATAGAACCAATATAAGCTGCCGGAATTCTTAGATTCGACATCATCAGAAGTATGCCATAAGCCAACCCAGCTGCTAGAAGAAGCGACAGAATCGACGGTGACATAGATAGGTTCTTTTCCAGTGGAATCAAAGTAGGTGTTTCTGTCAGCATACATATTGACCTTGTAGGCGGATAAGACAGAAGGAGTGGTAACCTTGATGTAGTCCATGGCGCCTAAGAACTCATAGTGGTTCTGATCTTCTGCTTTTTCATTTTCGAGTGAGTAGTTGTAAGGCTCCCAGACGATTCTGTTCTTGCCTTCAGTGAGCCTGACCTGGGCAGAGACAGTGAATTCAGTGAAGTTGTCCTTGACACCGGTCTTGTTGTTTCCGGCGATGATGTTAGGAGTGGAGACTAAGGTTCCGTTGAACCAGAGATCACCTAATCCGCCAATTCCCGTATCGGTCATTGCAGTAGTTTTATTGAGATAAGGAGTAGACATTCTCATAGAGATAGTAGCCCAAGAAGAAGTGGAGGATTCAATACCGTAGATGATCTTGGTGGTTTCCTTCTTGTTGTTGTATTTGTCAGTCTGAACTTTGGTGGCATCCTTCAATTCGACATAAGTGGCTCCGGCTTCTAAAGCATCATAGCCGACTCTCTTGGTCGTCTCAGCTTCAGCTTCGAAAGTGAAGGTCTGTTTAGGAGCAGGTTTGCCGTTGAGGAAATAAGTAAGGTCTCCCTTAGGATATTTGACTTCGATATAGTCTAAGGCACCTAAATAGGCATATCCATTTATCTCGTGGTTGACGACGACATCGACGATGTTGTTGCCTTCTTCCAGATCAACCCAGCCAGTGAGGATATCACAGTAGTTGTCTTTGACACCGGTCTTGTCGTTGCCTTTGATTGTAAGACCCGTCATATCGATGTCTTTGCCGCCGATATTGATGGTGAGGATCTTGTTTAAAGCGACATCAGCCATCTTAGTGGCTTCATCGACATAAGGAGCGGCGATTCTGATGTTGAGTTTGACCTTGGTAGTCTTAGCGGCAGTGATGCCATACATGACATTGAGGTCTTTCTTCAATTCGACAGAAGTCTTGCCGGTCATGTCGATCAGAGGGTTTTCTTCATCCTGATAGACTCTGGTCTTATCAGATTCCACTTCCAGTTTGTCAGCTTTGAGGATGACATCCGGGTCAGCTCCTTCTACTTCGGCGGTGTTAGCGACCGCAGTCAGGGTCTTAGTGCTGTAGACGGTGATCTTATCGACGTTTCCTAAGGTTCCGATGGCGCCGCTATATTTGTCATCATAGACATGGGTGGTATCAAAACGATTAGAGACGACGAAGGTGACAACGTTGGTTCCCTGAATCAAATCGATGTTTCCGATGGTGACATCCTGAACGTTGAAATAATCAGCAGTGCCTAAGTTCTTGTATGTGCCCTCGACATTGATGTCCTCAGTGTTGACAGTATGGCCGTTGACCTTGATCGTATACCAATCAGCGAAGTTGTAGTCGATGGAGTTCCACATTCCGCCCCAGCCTGAAGGTCCCATCAAAGTGATGTGGAGGGAGGCGTTGGTATCAGCTTCGGAAGAATTGATACCCCAGATCATACGATCGTTTTTGGAAAGAGAACCGACGATGAGACCGCTGATTCTTTCATCGGTTTCAGCGCCGATAGCCATATGTGATCCTTCGGTCTTGACAAGATTCGCATCTTCGGCTTCGAAGATGTTCTCGCTTCTGCCCTGGTCATCAGTTCCTAAGACAGTCAAAGTGGCTTCACTCTTCTTTAAAGGATTCTCATTGGATCTGGCAGTGATAGTGACAGTTCCACGGGTAACACAGACGATTTCGTTGTTTTCGATTGTGGCGATAGTGGTATCACCGCTGCTTAAAGTAAAAGCGGTATTGGTAACATTAGTAGGCTTGAAGACGACAGAAGCGGTGACATGTTCACCGACTTTGGCTACGTTCTTGCTTAAAGTGAGTTTGATTTCCTTGACGTTGACGACAGTAGAAGTGCTTTCTCCCTGAGAAGACTGGGAAGTCTGAGAAGAAGAGGCAGCTGAGTTACTAGAAGAAGCAGAGCTGCTCTGACCGCAGGAAGATAGTCCTAAGGCAGACAACATAAGAATAGAGGTCAATAAGAACTTACCGGCATGAGATTTCTTAATCATTTTGTTTCCTCCTGGAAAATGATTGTTGTTAAGGTGTGTGTTTTGCTATCCAAAGCTTATCATTTGTTTTTTCTGTTGCAAAATTCGGACACCGAAGTTTTGTCTGTCCTTTATCAGCCTTTGCCAAAAGTGATTTTGAAGCGCTTTTCAAAGTGATCAAAACAGAGAATTCATTGATGTTTGATTATTCCAGATCACAGGCGGTGATCGTTTTTTGCACTTTAGTCTATCTTATAGATATATATAAAGTGAATAGGGTAATCATCTTTTGATTTCATAATCGGTAGTCTGGATTTCAAAACCGGTAAAAAGATGTAATTAAAATATAAATGCTTCAAATTGCAGTAATTACAAATATATACCGCTTTCAAAAAGGAAGACTTTGATAATGGATTCTATTTGTATCTGGATTAAACCTTGCTTATCCGTTGATGCAAATTGATATCAAGGCTCTTTTTTTATACGTATAACAGGTAAAATTCTTTCGTAACTTGTCTTTCAGTTTTCCTATTTGGTAGAGCTTACATTCAGAAGAATTTTGATATATTCAAACTTTTGTAAGCATACAATCCGGACAGATGTCAGCGCTTTGAATCTGTTTCTTCCGGTATCGGTATCAGAATATCGATTGAGAAGAGATTGTCTTTGTCCTTGACGAACATCTCGCCGTCATAGCTCTCCACCAGTCTTTTCATGGAGAAGGTTCCGTAGCCGTGATAGTTCTTGTCGCCCTTAGTCGTAACCGGAAGACCATTGGTATAGGAAAGCTTGCCTTCAAAGTAGTTTTCAATATGGATTGACACCATGTTGTTGATTCCCTTGACGTGAAGACGGATGAATCTCTTGTCTTCTTCCTTAGTGAGCAAGTATTCGATTGCATTATCCACAGCGTTTCCAAATAAAGAATAGATGTTGGAGGCCGACATGAAGTTGATCTTCTCACCGTCGGCAATATAGGTAAGACTTATTTTGTTCTTGCCGCAGAGCAGGCTCTTTTCAGTCAGGACGACATCCAGAGCGTCATTTCCGGTTTTGATAATTGATCCGTAGACCATGACTGAGTTTTCGATTTCCTTCAAGGCATTGGGATCGATGACTCCTCCGTGTCTTATAGCGGCAATCTGATGCTTGAGGTCATGGCATTTGATGTTGATGATATCGATATTCTCCTTGGCCAATTCATAGTGTTCCTTGTCTTCTTTCCACATCTGTTCGACGACAGCCAGTTCTTTTTCTGTCTTTTTGGCTTCCTTGAGCTTGAACATCAGGGCTAAGACTACACTGCAGCTTAAGATGCCGTAGGTAAAGGATACCAATAGTTCCGTCTGATTCTTTTTGACATCAGTGGTCGATACCATGATGCTGTTTAAAAGGATGGCCAAGAGGATAAGGAGGACAGAGACGACAAACATCGAATTGTTGGTGATGTAAAAGTCCTGTTCCTTCTTAATTTTTCTTCCCCAGAGAACATAGGCGACAATATAGATGATGATGTAGATGACGATATAGACATAGAAAGAAAGGAAGTTGACAAAGTCGGTACCTGTCACTCCGCTTCCGTACATGTCGAGTGAGTTTCCGCCGTCTAGAAGGGTGGCTATCATAAAGACCTGATAGGCCGAGAAGGCGATATGCTGGATAGCATATCCGGCTATGCAGCAGAAAGAGGAATTGATGAAAGACTCCTCAAAGCAGATCAAGATGGCGGATATCGATATGATGAATATCAACAAGAACATCAAAGACATGTAATAGGGTCCGTAGTTGACAATCGGAATCGCATAGGTCAGACCCGCGGCACCTAAAAGACAGAGGAACACTCTGAGTACAAAGTTCTTCCTTTTCTTGAGATGGACGACAAAAAGACTCTCAGCTGCCAATAATTCCACAAGAAACTGGAATTTATACAAGAAGAGAGCAGTGATATCGTACATATTGTTTATTTGCCGTCTCCGGCAATGAATTCAGTGAAACGGAGAGCAAAGTCCTTCTTCTGACTTCGGGAAAGATAGATTACCTTGTTATTGTCCAAGGTCACCTGACTTCCTGATATCGACGAGACCCTTCTCAGGTTGATGAGCTGGGAAGAGTTCCCTTTGCTGAATCCATATCCGATGTATTCTTCCTCGATTGAGGAAAGGCTTCCCCACTGAGGATAATCGCCTTTGTCGGTATGGTAGACCAATTGGTGATTGTAGACTTCGATATAGGCTATCTCATCGACGTTGATCTTGACGATTGAGCCGGAATTGTTGATAGTGATGTCATTTCTGATTTTATATCCGCATTTGTTGATGGCTCTTTTAAGCATGGTTGAGAAGGAGTAGTAAGTGATTGGCTTAGCGACAAAGTCGAAGGCATTGACAGAATAGCCCTTGATGGCGTATTTGGCTAAGTTGGTCAAAAAGATCAGAACGACTTCCGAGTCTCTTTCTCTCAGTTTTGCTGAGACATCAAGACCATTCATCTCCGGCAGATCGATATCCATGAAGATGATATCGAATTCAGCTTTGTATTCTTCGAGGAAGGAGACCCCGCTGTTGAAATAATGAACATCGAAAACACTGTTGTTCTCGGTTTGATATTTGCTGACATATTCTTTGAACAAAGAAGTATCGCTTTTACTGTCTTCAACTACGGCGATGCGAATCATTTTGGTCTGACCTCTCAGTTGATATTATTATTATCATAAATAATATACTTGGTTTAGGGTTTCTTTTCAAATAATGACGCTGCTAGTTTGGAAAAGTATTGAAGAAAAGCCGATTCAATTTTGAATCGGCTTATAGTTAGCTGTTCCAGACTAGGCGTTCAAGTCCGGGGTAATCGATATAGGGGTTGCGATTCTTCTGATATTTGAAGACAGCGCTGTTTCGGTTTACTTCCTTAGTGGAGACAGGATCATCTTCGGCCCATTTGAGATAGAGGTTCTTAGCCCAGGTTGATAAGGAAGGATAGGTGTTCTTAGCAAAGGAACCAAAAGAATAATTGGGAATCTTATCCTGATAGCAGGTGACAAAGTAGAAGTACATTCTGGCGAAGTCCCCTTTGTATTCTTCAGCTGGCTCACAGACATTCCCGCTGATTCCCAGGGTGTCTGAACTTCCGACCAGGGTATTGTTGGATGATGTGAATCTGGAAGTCTTTACTTCGGCGTGAGGATAGTTGCTTCTTTTGCTATTGACATAGCCATCAGTAGGAACTACGTGGAAGGCATCAGTTTTCATCGGGGCTTTTTTTGAGAACACCGACTGAGGAATCGTGTGTTCACGATTATACATGTCGCCTTCTTTATTGTAGTTGCCGTTATTGTCACTGGGTTTATAATGCTGATTGGAATACATATCCCAGATCTTTCCGTTTTCGTCTAAGTCGGAATCAAGATAGACTTTATATAATCCATCATATCCGACATTAGTGTGAGGAGAGATCTTCTTATATAACTGAGTTTTCAAAGTCTCACCCGTTGCCGTAAAATCAACCGAAGAACCATAGTAGTCCTTAGCCTCATCTGACATGGGAGTGTCGACTTTTTCAGTGACCGTCACTAAAAGAGTATCAGTGATTTCAGTTCCTTTTGCCTTGCAGGTGATAGTGGTAGTTCCGATATTGACACCCTGAACGACTCCGCCAGTACTGATAGTTGCGGCCTCAGTATTAGAGGAAGACCATTCGACTTTCTGGGAGGCATTATCAGGAAGGACCTTGGAAGTTAAGCGCAAAGAGCCATTGGCGGGAAGAGTGGCTTTTGATGAGGTGATTTTCACTGACTCGGGGTCAGCTGAAGGCTCGATCACTTCCTCTACTTCGACAAGGGAGACGATGTTTAAAGGACAATATTTGTATTTGGTGTTATAACCGCCGATATATCCGACTACATCATAGGCAGTTCCAGGTTTGATAGTCAGAGAAGAAGAGGGATAGTTAGGTTCGATGACTGTCGAAGAACCAGGTACGTTCAGTTTATAGAACGTATTGCCGCTAGAAGTGATCTGTTCAGCTTTTGAAGAACGATAACTATACTTGATTATATCTTTGGTTGTAAAAGATGTTTTCTTTGAAAAAGAATCAGAAATAGCTGAAGAAAGCTCTACAGGTTCTTGGACTGCAGGTCCTTCTCCTTCAAGAAGAGTGATTTCGAGAGCAGTCTGTTTGCCAGTGAACTGAAGAGCGCTGTTATAAAGAGACACCTCTCCTTTGACAGAAACATAGGATCCTTCATCATAGGTGACAGGACCATTGGTGAAAACATAAATAGAGGCGACACCGTCTGATAAGATGAAACCTTTTTCAGTGATGGCTTCAATGATGCCAGAGGCTTCGATGTTAGTTCCGATTGCTGTGATCTTGGCAATAGAAGAAGAACTTAGGACTTGAACTTCGCAGGTAGCTTTTTTGTCATTGTAGGAGGCGGTGATTGTGGCGTTTCCGCTTTCGACACCAGTCACCTTGCCGTTTAAGACAGTAGCGACTGCGGAGTCAGAGCTTTGCCAGGAGACATCGGTTAAGGCCTGATCTTCGAAAGAAGCGACGAGCGTAAAGTCATCACCCTTTTCGATAGTCTTGGAAGTCAAAGACAGCTTGAGTCCAGAAGATATAGAGCTTGAGGAAGAAAGGCCATCTGATCCTTTGTCAGAGCTATCGGATGAGGAAATGAGAGAGGAAGAGGCATCACTTCCTGAAGAAGATACGAGAGAGGACGGATTATCACCGCAGGAAGAAAGGATAGACGAAAAGACAACTAACGACAGGAATCCCAATTTCAGTTTTTTCATAGTAGAAATATTTTATCAAATATGAGGATTATATCAACACCAAAAAAGGAAACATGTGGAGTCCCCATATGTTTCCTTACAGTATTCTTAAGTTATTCGTACCAGGTAGGCAGAGAAGTGGTTCCGATATTTGCCAATTGGAAGGTGATGATGTGTTCCTTGTTCTCATAGTTGTAGCCGGTCTTGATAAGTTTGATGCTCTTATCTTCGTTCAAGGTGATTTCAAGTCTCGAAGTCAGAGTCTCTAAGACCATGGAATCGGCTCCATAGACGTTGTTGTCGAAGTACTGTCCGATCGTATTAAGGAAGTAGTCTTCAATCACATAGGTATAGTCGCCGGTCTTTTTGAAGATATTGGGGGAGATATTGTAGAACTGAGGCATAGCTTCAGTAAAGGTATCGATGATATAGGGGGTAGAAGAAGATAGCTGAACCACATGCCAAGAATAGGTGCCGTTGACATTTGTGTATTCATAGGCGTGATACTTGTTGTCTGAGTCTTCTTTGACTATACGATAATCGTAGTCGTCTCCTAAGACATAAGGCCCCGTATCAGTCTCGGGATTGTCGTGATGATGGAAGTAGACGATATCTTCGGTGTAATAGCCGGCGATATGATCAAGAAGAGTAAGCTTTGAGATGTCTCCTTTGTCTTCTTCTTTTTCCGGTACATCATAGAAGTCTTTGTAGTAGGTGAAGTTTGTCTTATCCTTTAAGGCCAGAAGTGCGGTTTCTAAGTCAGGATTGCTGTTGTTGAATTCACTTACGTGAGGAATAGAAGTGTCCTCAGGATAAGAATAAGTGACAGTCATCGTATTGAATCTACTGTAGGAGTCATCGATTTCATCGGGGACATCAAAGACGATAGAAGAGACACGGTCAGAGCTATCGACACTGATTGTGGCTCCTTTGATCTTATTCATGCCGATGGTGTTATAGCATTTGGCCAGATAATCGGCCGAGTCGTTGTTGAGCGAGAAAGTTCCGTCTTCGTTTTTGCTGATGTCTCGATAGGAGATGTAGTCAAACGGATTCTTGAACTCAGTATCAAAGATAAGGGGAGTATATAGTTCATCTCCGTCTTCGTCATCATCGAGCATATAGGACTTGCTGGCGACATTGCCGATGGAGCATTCTTCAATATAGCTCTGCCCTTTTGAATCACGATGATAAGTGACTTTGGGGGAAGAGCTGTAACTGATGGTATTGGTGATAACCTCACCTGTGTCCTTATTGGTATCATATGATTTTTTAGAAGAGGTTATCGAATAGGCTCGCTCCTCTCCTTCATAGTAATAGCCGAAATCGAAAGTGTTCTCCAAGTTGACATCTGATGCCAGAGAATCATTAGGCTTCAAGACCTGGACTGTCTGATACACGTGTACAAGATGAGTTGTCTTTCTGACTGAATTGACAATCTTCTTCACCGATTCGTTAATCGTCTGGGAAGAGCTGCTTTCTGAAGAGCTTTCAGACTGACTGCTGCTTGAAGAAGAGAAGGACGAAGGATTGGAACAGCTGACTGTCAGTCCAAGACATAGAAGAGCCAGTGATAAGTGTTTAATCTGTTTTTTCATTTTCCTGTTCCTCCTTATTCAGCAAAGC